>NZ_JAEKNS010000028.1:0-7718 GCF_016464765.1 Candidatus Aeolococcus gillhamiae
GATCGGCTGCGCGTCCACATCTCCAAAGCCGCGCGCTCTTCGGTGGTCGGCAATAACGGGGGCGAGGGGTGATTTGCCATACCCGGAAGCGTGCATCATCTCCCACCCATCCGTCTACCTATTCCCCTTCCAGCGCACTAGTTTGGCAGCCTACCGGGCTGGGAGAGCATCGCGAACCAGGCGAGGCTGCGCTCCCTTGGAGGAGTTGACCGATCGGCCGCCGCGTGTCCGCCGGCACGGGGCAACCTGTCTGTGCCAGGCGGACGCACTTGGAGAACGGCTATGGCAGTGCAGCAGTGCCCGTCATGCGGGGAATGGGTCGACGACACGGCGGCGGAGTTCTGTCCGACGTGCGGCGAGGCGATTGATCCCGAGTCGGTCAGCCGCTAACCTCGCGGAGCGTCAGCGGGCGCCGGCGCCCTCGCCGACCGGCAGCTGCGCGTCGATCCACGCCTGCAGCGCGTCGCCGGACTCCCAGGACGTGATTAGCGCGTAGCGCGGCTCCGGACCGGGATTGTGCACCACATGCCAGAGCCGCTGGGTGTCGATGATGAACTGCATGCCCTTGTGCAGCGGGATCCGCGACTCGGTGCTTTGGTCCTCCTTGTCCTCGCGGAGGATGAAGGTGGCGTTGTTGTCGGTCAGCTCAAGCCACGAACGCACCACCCAGCCCTCGCCCTCGGGATTGAGGCGGTTGTTGTCGTCGAGGTGCAGCTGGCGGCGCGCGAACGGCTCGTCGCTGGGGTTGAGCTTGATGACGCGCACGCGCCCGTACCGCGAGCCCACCGCCTCGACGTAGCGCACGAACGACGGCGCGATCTCGCGGTTCTTGGTCCAGATTCCGTCCTTGTCGGGCTTGCCGTGGTCCCAGAAGCCGGCGCACTCCATCTCGCCGAGAGCCGAGGCCAGCGGCGCGAAGTTGGTGTCTCCCCCGCTCTTCCAGTCCATGTACTCGAGGCCCATCCACTCGCTCTGCGGGATCTCTGGGCCGTCGTAGTCACGCAGGATGACAAAACCCTTCTCGTCGAAGACCGGCAGCTTGTGGTGGGCCATGGTGGGAGTGACTCCTGTGGTGATGAGCGCTCCCTAGGGTACGACGGGCGTCGCGGTCCGGGTCGCCGCTAGGCTTGCCCGGTGATCGACGCCTCGGCCGCCGCTCTCCAGGAAGAGCTGGCGTTCGCCAACGAGCTGGCCGACGCCGCCGACGCCATCTCCATGAGCCGCTTCCGCGCGCTCGACCTGGTGGTGACCACGAAGCCCGACTTCAGCCCGGTCACCGAGGCCGACCACGGCATCGAGCGAGCGCTGCGCGAGCGGATCGGCAGCCACAGGCCCACGCATGCCATCGTCGGCGAGGAGTTCGGCGGCGAGGTGTCCGCCCGCAACGGCTGGCGCTGGGTCATCGATCCCATCGACGGCACCAAGAGCTTCGTGCGCGGGATGGAGACGTGGGGCACGCTGATCGCGCTGCAGCACGACGGCATCTCGATGGTGGCGGTGGCCTCGACGCCGGCGGACGGGCATCGTCACGCCGCCGTGCGCGGCGGCGGCGCCACCGCCAACGGCCATCCGATCAGCGTGTCGCGGGTTGACAGCGTCGCCCAGTCGATGGTCGCCCACAGCTCGGTGCGCGGGTTCCAGCGCGTCGGCCTCTGGGCCGAGCTCCTCGACATCACCAGGCTCTGCTGGGAGGCCCGCGGCCTGGGCAACACGCATTCGCACCTGGCGGTCGCCCGCGGCATCGCCGACATCGGCTGGACCTCGCGCGCCAACCTGTGGGATTACGCCGCGCTCTCACTGATCGTCGAGGAGGCCGGCGGCCGCTTTCTCGATCGCTCCGCCGACGGGCCGCTGGGAGGGACTGGTCTCTCGACCAACGGCCTGCTCCACGACGAGGTGCTGGCGATCACGCACGCCGACCGACCTCTCGGCGGCTGAGCCTCAGAGGCGCGCCCCATGGTCGGACGGCGAACCGGGCCGCACAGGCGCGGTGGTATTACTTCGGTTGAGATGAATGAGCCGACCTTCTCCACAGATGCGGTTGCGCCGGCCTAGCTGGAGGGCGCCGGCCCACCACAGCCCGCTGGGGTGGACGGCGCCAAGCTTCCTGGTCTTCACCGTCCTGCGGCTTCCGTCCTTCTTCGAGCCGCACTGGTACACGGACGAGGCGAGCTACGTCAACGTCGCCAAGTCGCTGCTGCGCGGCCGTGTGCTCTACAGCCAGATCTGGAACAACAAGCCACCGCTGCAGTCGTGGACGATCGCCACCGAGGTGCGCTTCTTCGGGGCGAGCGAGTTCGGCCTGCACCTGCTCACCTATCTCACCGGTCTCGCCGCGCTCGCCGCGGTTGCCTACGCGGGCACCAGGATCCTCGGTATGCGGCGCGCCTGCATGGCCACGCTGCTCTGCGCGATCGCGCTCGGGTTGCCCGTCGTCGACGCCGAGCTGGCCCTTCCCGAGAGCCTGCTGATCGCGCCGGTCACCTGGGCGGGTGCGCTGTTGCTGGTGCGCATCGATCCGCGCCGTGTGGTCAGCGTGCCGCCGCATCGTCTCGCGATCTGGCCGTTCGTGGTCGGCGCGCTCGTTGCCGCCGGCATCGCCTACCAGCAGACGGTGGTCGCTGAGGCAACCGCGTTCGGGCTCATCATCGCGCTGAGCCCGCGGACCCGCTGGCGCGACCTGATGGCGTACGCCGGAACCGTGGTGGCGATCACGGCCGCCTGGCTAGCTGTGGCGATCGTCACCGCCGGTGCGGGCCGGGTTGCCTTCGCGCTGGTCGGTTTCTACATCCCCTACACGCGCTCCGTGCTGCCGTCCGCGGGCAGCGGCGTGGTCATGCACATCGCCGAGGTGGGAGTCGCCGCGATCCTGCTGTGCGTCGGTGCGTTCCTCTGTCGGCGGCTGAGCACTGCTGCCTGGGCTGTGCTGTTGTGGGCGGGGGCCGCGTTGCTCGTCGCCGCCATGGCGGGTCAGCCGTACGCGCACTACCTCACCGCCGCCGCAGCCCCCGTGTCTCTCGCGGTGGCCGCGGTTCCCCTGCCCAACCGCCTGCGCAGATTCAGCCGCACCGACGCGCTGCGGCTTGGCCCCGCCGTCGCCGCCCTGGTGATCGCGGCCGCGCTGGCCAGGGTGACCGGGCTTGACTGGATCCCCGAGGCGGCGCCCTCACCGGCGCAGAACGCGACCCGCACGCTCACCCAGTACTACGGCGGCGCCGTGCGGGCGGCATTCAGCGGTGACGACTCCGACTGGGACGGACAGTTCGACTCGCACGTGCCCGCCGACACGGCGGTGGCGTCGTGGATCTCGCAGCACGGCTACGCGGGCGCCTCCGCGGTGGTCTGGTCATCGGACTCGTGGGTGTACTCACTGGCGGATCTCGACGTGCTCATGCCCACCCCGCCGATCTACAACGACGAGGTGCTGCTTGGCAACAACGGGCCGGTGGCCACCGCGGTGGCCACCATCAAACCCCTGCTGATCATCGTCTCAGCGGACGCAGAGAGCCAGTGGCCGGAGATCATCGGCATTCTCGCTGGCGGCGCCTACCAGCGTGTCTTCGGCAGCGGCCAGGTGGCCATCTGGCTGCGCAACGGCTCGTAGACTGTGCGGGTGAGGAACCTGGGCGGCGGATCCGCCGGTGCCGCGTCGGTCGGCGAGGCAGTGACAGCCGGCAGAGGTACGCTGGGCCTCGGTGGCGCGGCGCGCATCTTCTTCGAATACGGAAGCCCGCGACTGATGGCCATCGCCGCCGGCGTCGCGGTGGTCGCGCGCATGCTGGTCGGCCACCTCCCTTGGGCCGACCTGGTCGTGGTCGGCGCGATCCTCGCGGTGGAGCCGTTCGCGGAATGGCTGCTGCACGTTTTCGTGCTCCACTTCAAGCCGCGCACGATCGGGAGCAGGCGCCTCGACCCGCTCTTCGCCAAGCGCCACCGCATGCACCACCGCGACCCGCGCAACATTCCGCTCGTCTTTGTGCCGCTGCCGGTTTTGGCGGGGTTCTTCGTGCTGCTCGCGGCGGTCGGCGGGCTGGGTTTCCCTGATCACCGCCTCGGCCTCACCGCGTTCGCGACGATGACCACGTTCCTGCTCGGCTACGAGTGGTCGCACTACCTTATCCATTCGCCGTACGTGCCCCGCACCGCAGCGTTCCGGGCGGTGTGGCGAGCGCACACCCTCCATCACTACAAGAACGAGCAGTACTGGTTCGGCGTCACCAACCCAGTGGCCGACTACGTGCTGCGCACCCATCCAGCCAAGAACGCGGTACCGACGTCGCCGACCGCGCGCACGCTCGGCGTCGACGACGAGCTCACCCTGCTGACCGCGCCCGCCTGACGCCGCGCGGCGGATTCCTCAGCGGCTAGAGGTGGATCCCGCGCATCAGCATGCCGAGCGCGTACGCCTCAGCCGTGACCGGGGCTTCCTCCTTGGCCTCGCCGTCCTTGTCCTTGGAGCGGCCGCCGCTGTCGGGGAGCATGTGGTAGGCCGCGCTCATGATCAGGTTGTGCAGGCCGGGCGCCGTCGCATGGGTCAGCTCGCCGAACTTGCCGAGCCGCGTCGACACCTCGTGCGGGCGGGTGATCATCGCCTGCACCACCATCTCCGCCGCCTCCTCCGGGCTGATGGTGGGGAAGTTTTTGTAGATCCCGGTCGGGGCGATCATCGGGGTGCGCACCAGTGGCATGTGCACGGTGGTGATGTCGACGCCGTCGGCGGCCACCTCGGGCGCGAGGCAGCGTGAGTAGGCGTCGAGCGCGGCCTTGCTGGCCACGTACGCCGCAAAGCGCGGCGGGTACGTCTGGCCGCCGATCGAGGTGATGTTGATGATGTGACCGCTGCCGCGCTGGCTCATGCTCGGCAGCGCCGCCATGATCAGCGCGATGGCGCCGAAGTAGTTGAGCTGCATGGTCCGCTCGAAATCGTGGAAGCGATCGAGCGAGTCCATCACCGAGCGGCGGATCGAGCGCCCCGCGTTGTTGATGAGCACGTCGACGCGCCCGTGTTCCTCGATGACTCCGTGGAGCATCTCCTTGCACGCGGCCGGGTCGCTGAGGTCGGTGGGGCGCAGCTGCACGGTGCCGCCGAGCGCCTCCACCTCGGCCTTCATCTCCTCGAGCTTCTCGACGCCGCGAGCGACTCCGATGATCGTCGCCCCCGAGCCGGCCAGGGCGCTGGCCACGGCGCGGCCGATCCCGCTCGACGCACCGGTGATCACCACCACCTTGTCGCCGGCGACGCGACGGATGTTGTGCGCGGTGGGCAGGTCGGGGTCGAGGTGGCGCTCCCAGTAGTCCCACACCTTCCAGGCGTAGTCGTGCAGGTGCGGGACGCGGATGCCGCTGCCGGCGAGCGCCTCCTGGGCCTGCGCGGCGTCGAACGTCGCCGGGTAGTCCATGTACTCGAGCGCGGTCTCGGGGATGCCGAGACGGTCGAGCACCTGCTGGCGCACCCGCTTGATGGCCGGGAGATCGCCGACCACCTTGAGCGTGTCGCCAGGGATCATCTTGGTCATGCGCCGGTCGAAGCGCAGCGCGAACTCCGGGGCGTGGGCGGCGCGGCAGAACGTGTTGAGCGTGTCTCCGAGCGAGAGCGGCTTGGGATCGACGAGGTGGAAGGCGCGGTTGTCGAGACCGTCGAGGTGGGCGATGTGGTCCATGGCGCGGGCCACGAAGTCGACGGGCACGAGGTTGAGCGGGCCGCCCTCGGGACCGACGAACGGTGCCCATTGTGGGAACTGGCTGCGCAGCGTCTGGATGAGCTTGAACGCGTAGTACGGGCCGTCGATGCGGTCGGCCTCGCCGGTCTCCGCCGAGCCGATCACCATGCCCGGCCGGTACACCCGCCAGGGCACGGTGGCCTCGTCGCGCACGATGCGCTCGGCCTCGTACTTCGTGGAGAAATACGGGTGGTCGAGCTCCTGGCCCTCCGCGAACATCTGCTCGGTAAAGACGCCGTTGAAGCGGCCGGCGACGGCGATCGAGCTGACGTGGTGGAGGCGCGCAGCGCCGATGGCGTTGGCGAACTCGACGGTGTGGTGTGTGCCATCGATGTTGGCCCGGGCAGTGTCGTCCTCCGATGCCGTCAGGTCGTACACCGCGGCGAGGTGGAACACGGTGGCGCCGCGGAGCCGGTCGCGGTCCTCCGCGGCCATCGCCAGGCCGCGCTCGGCGATGTCACCGAACACCGCGCGCAGCCGGGTGCCCTGGGGATCGAGCCGGTCGCGCAGCGCGGCAAAGCGGTGCCGCGAGCCGGGCCGGACCAGGACGTTGATCTCGCCCTCGCGCGCCAGCAGCAGCGGGATCAGCTGCTTGCCGATGAACCCGGTGGCACCGGTGACAAAGTACTGCACCACGACCTCCTCGCCCGCATCCGCACAGCGGCCCTGTGCGACGCGGAGAATAGCCCGCGGAACCGTCCGCCGTACCGTCGCGCCACAATTGACATCCACGTCAATTTTGTCCGGAGGCCTGTCGCGCCATGCCTGAAGCCGTCGTCGTCGCCGCCGGTCGCTCGCCGATCGGGCGCGCCGTGAAGGGGTCGCTGGTCAACGTCCGCGCGGACGACCTCGGCGCCCACATCGTCATCAAGGTGCTCGAGACGCTGCCCGAGCTCGACCGCTCGGAGATCGAGGACCTCATCTGCGGCTGCGGCCTGCCCGGTGGCGAGCAGGGGTTCAACCTCGGACGGGCGGTAAGCATCCTCGCCAACCTCGACGTCCCCGGCACGACCATCACCCGCTACTGCTCGAGCTCCCTGCAGAGCACGCGGATGGCGGCCCACGCCATCAAGGCCGGCGAGGGCGACGCCTTCCTCTCCGTCGGCATCGAGTGCGTCTCGCGCTTCATCAACGGGATGAGCGACAACCCCCAGAACGAGAACGAGCTGCTCAAGCCCGGCAACACGCATGGCTACCCCGACATCTACATCGCCATGGGGCAGACCGCCGAGAACGTGGCCCGCCGCGAGGAGATCTCCCGCGACGAGCAGGACAAGTTCGCGCTGCGAAGCCAGCAGCGCGCCGTCGCCGCCCAGGACAGCGGCTTCTTCGATCGCGAGATCATCCCCGTGCCGCTCGGCGACGGTGCCGGCGAGATGACCAAGGACGACGGCCCGCGCCGCGAGACCAGCCTCGAGAAGCTGAGCAGCCTGGCGCCCGTGTTCCGCGAGGAGGGCACCGTCACCGCCGGAAACTCCTGCCCGCTCAACGACGGCGCCGCCGCGGTGGTGGTGATGAGCGACAGCAGGGCCAGGGAGCTGGGGATCACGCCGCTGGCGCGAATCGTCAGCACCGGCCTGAGCTCGCTCAACCCCGAGTTCATGGGCCTCGGCCCCATCGAGGCGAGCAAGCAGGCCCTGGCGCGCGCCGGGATGGGCATCGACGACGTCGACGTGGTCGAGCTCAACGAGGCCTTCGCGGCGCAGGTCATCCCCGCCGCGCGCGGCATCGGCATCGAACCCTGGGACGAGCGCTTCAACCCCCACGGTGGCGCAATCGCGCTCGGCCATCCCTTCGGCATGACCGGCGCGCGCATCCTCTGCACGCTCCTCAACGACCTGCGCACGCTCGACAAGACCATCGGGCTGGAGACCATGTGCGTCGGCGGCGGCATGGGCATGGCCATGGTGGTGGAACGCCTCAACTAGACTCGCGGCCCATGCGCGGCACCGCACGGCTCCTCCTGCCCGGCGCCGCCTGCCTCGCCCTGCTCTGCGG
>NZ_JAEKNS010000026.1:0-20499 GCF_016464765.1 Candidatus Aeolococcus gillhamiae
GCCGCATCGTCGCCGGCGCCACCTGCAAGCGAGCGGGCCACGTAGACGGCGACGTCGTCCACGGCGAGTCGATCGCCCAGCTGTTTGCTGGCGATGCCCTCGTCGAACATGGACAGGCAGAACGGGCATGCAGTGGCCACCTTGGTGGCCTCGGTGGCGGCGGCCTGCTCGACGCGCTCGTGGTTGACCCGGGGCTGGTCCTCCTCCATCCACATGCGGCCCCCTCCGGCGCCGCAGCACATCCCCTCGTTGCGGTTGCGCGCCATCTCTACGACCTTGAGGCCGGGGATCTGCTCGAGGATGTCTCGCGGCGGGGCGAAGATGTCGTTCCAGCGGCCCAGGTAGCACGAATCGTGGTAGGTGATCGTCTCGTCCTGCCGCTTGGACTCGTCGAGCATGATGCGCCCTTCCTTCAGCAGACGCTCGATCATCTGCGTGTGGTGCACCACCTCGTAGTCACCGCCGAATGCCGAGTACTCGTTGGCGAAGGTGTTGTAGTCGTGTGGACACGACGTGACGATCTTGCGCACGTTGTACTTGCGCAACACCGCGACATTGTCCTTGGCGCGCTCCTGGAAGAGGTACTCGTTGCCGATGCGGCGCGCGGGGTCGCCGTTGCACTTCTCCTCGGTGCCGAGGATGGCGAAATCCACGTCACCGGCCTGGAGGATCTTCACCAGCGCGGTGGCGATGGTCTTGGCGCGGTCGTCGAACGACGCGGCGCAGCCCACCCAGTAGAGGTATTCGGCGTCGGGCTTGTCAGCGGCGAACTTGACGCCGAGGTCCTTGGCCCAGTCGGCGCGCGTCTGGTGGGAGAGGCCATACGGGTTGAACACGTTCTCGATGCCACGCAGCGCGGTCTCGGCCTGCTTGGGCATCCGCGACTCGTCGAGGACGAGGTGACGGCGCATCTCGATGATCTTGGGCACGTGCTCGATGAGCACCGGGCACTGATCCATGCACGCGCCGCAGGTGGTGCACGCCCAGAGGGTGTCGTCGGCGATGGTGCCCCCGAACAGCGGACGCTCGCCGCCGTTGGCCTCCGCCGCCGCGGCGACCTTGTCGGGCGCGATCCAGGACGGCTGGAAGTGCCCGGGCAGGTCGTGCAGGGCGCCGGGGTGGTGATCGCCTGTGGCCCACATCACCGCGCCGTCCGGCGCCGGCGTGCCGTCGGGATTGGCGCCCTGCGCGACGTAGGCGTCGTGCGTGGTGGCGCCGTAGCCGCCGGCGAGGTTCTCGTAGAGGTGATCTCGCAGATCGGTGATCAGCGTCTTCGGTGAGAGCACCTTGCCGGTGTTGTACGCGGGGCAGTGCGTCTGGCAGCGGCCGCACTCGGTACACGTGTAGAGGTCGAGCATGTCTTTCCAGCTGAAATGCTCGAGCGTGACCGGGCCGAAGTGCTGGTCGGTCTCGTCCTCGGCGTTCATCACGGCCTCGATGTCGAGCAACGGCAGCCGGCCCTTCGGCTTGGTGGACTTGAAGACGACGTTGGGGGCGGCGCTGACGATATGGAGGTGCTTGCTGTAGCCGAGGTACACGAGGAAGCCGAAGACGAGCACGAGGTGGGCCCAGAAGAAGAGCCCGTGCAAGCCGACGAGCACGTTGCTGTTGGCGCCGAGCGGCGTGAAGAGCCGCGACACCGCGCTCGCGAACGGGCGGTCGGCGGCCATCGCCTGCGCCGGTTTGCCCTGCGCGATCAGCGTCGCGTAGTTCAGGGTCATGAAGATGAGCAGGGTGCCGATCCAGCCGAGGATCAGCACGGCGTCGGCGCGGTGGCTGCCGCGGAAACGGGTGGGATTGACAATCAGACGGTTGATGAGCGCGAGCCCGACGCCGGCCAGGACGGCGACGCAGAAGATGTCCTGCGCGAAGGCGATGACGAAGGCGGCCGGGACGTCGTTGAACCGAAAGCCCTGCCAGAGTGCTTCGACGATCGCCTGGGCGATGGCGGTGAGCAGGACCAGGAATCCCCAGAAGATGAGCGCGTGGAGGATGCCGGCGTAGGGCCAGCGCAGCAGCCGGCCCTGGGCGATGACGTACACAAAGAAGGCCTTGACGCGCTCACCGACGCTGTCGAAGCGTGGATCGGGACGGCGGCTGCGCAGCATCGCCTTGATGAGCAGGCGCCAGCGCAGGCCGGTCGCGACGGTTGCCGTGCCCGCCAGCAGGACCAGGGCGATGGGGCTGACGATCGCGGTCACGGGCTTAGCGGCCCGTCCACGTCGGCGGTCGCTTCTCGAGAAACGCCGTGATGCCCTCGGCCGCGTCCGCGGAGGTGAAGAGCCCGACGAACTCGCGGCGCTCCGCCTCGAGCCCCTCTGCGAGCGGACGGTCGAGGCCCTCAGCGACAGCGCGCTTGGTGGCCGCCAGCGCCAGCGGGGCCTGGGCGGCGTAGCGTCCAGCGACCTCACGCGCGGTGTCGAGCAGCACATCGGGCTCGACGACGCGGGAGACCAGGCCGAGCTCGAGCGCCCGCGCCGCGTCGATGGGATCGCCCGTGAGCAGCAGCTCCATGGCCGCGGTTCGGCCGATGAGCCGCGGCAGCCGTTGCGTGCCCCCCCAGCCGGGGATTATCCCGAGCTTGATCTCGGGCTGGCCGAAGCGCGCGGTGGTGGACGCGATGCGCACGTCGCAGGCCAGGGTGAGCTCGCAGCCGCCGCCAAAGGCGATGCCGTTGACGGCCGCGACGATCGGCAACCGCGAGCGCTCCATGGCCAGGGTGAACTCAGCGCCGGCGGCGATGTTGTCGCCGCCTGCCGATCCGAACTCGCTGATGTCGGCGCCGGCGGCGAAGAACTTGGGCCCGGCGCCGGTGAGGATGAGCGCACGACAGCCGGGGTCGGCCTCCGCCTCGGTGATCGCCTGGGTGATCCCGCTGATGACGGCGCGGCTGATCGCGTTGGCCGGCGGGTGGTCGATGGTGACGACGACCAGGGCACCGTCGCGGTCGACACGCACGACGTCGTTCAGGACCGTGGACACTCGCGTACGCCCTCCTCACGATGACTGCCTCGCGCAACGGTAGCGCGCCGGACACACGGCACGGGTCCGGCGCCATCATGAGCGCGGTGACCGAGCTGCCCCCGCTTCCCGACCTGCCAGCGCCGTTCGAGCAGGAGTCCCTCACCGCCCTCGACGACGGCGCGCTCGACGACCTGGCCGGCGCGCTGGCGACCGTCGAACGCGCGACGGTGACGGCGATGGCCCCGCACCAGGCTCAGCTCCGCGAGCTGCGCGCTCGGTCCGGCCAGATCGCCACCGAACGGCGCCGCCGCGAGCGCGCTACGCACATCGCCGCGCGCGCTGCAGTGCGTGAGCAGGCCAAGAGCGGCGAGATGCCCAGCTTCTCCGACGCGCTGGGCACCACCGACCTCCTTCCCGACGATCGCCCGCTGGCCGAGGTGGCTGCCTTCTTGAAGAGCGGCGGTGAGGTGCGCTTCGGGTACGCAACCCGGCCCGGGTCGGTGGCCTTCACGGATGGCCGCCAGGCGCGCACCGCGCGCACCTGGGGTGAGGCACGTCGGCTCTTCGCGGACGGCTGGGAGCCCGGGTCGCCGGGCGTCCCCGGGGTACGCGTTCACCTTGTGGGCACGCGGGTGGAGCGGGTCGTCGACGCCGCCGAGGTCGTGGTGCGACCCGGGGAATAACCGGCGCTCCCTCCCCAGCGGCCGCCCTCACTCAGCCGTCCTTGCAGGTCCAGCCCAGCACGCCGCTCTCGGTCCTGCCGCTGGCCATGTCGAGCCAGTTGGTCATGGTGAAGGTGCCCGAACCGTTGCCCTGCGTCCTGAGCACCACGCCGGTTAGCTTGGCCGTCGAGTCGCGCGGCGCCTCGTACTGCACGGTCGGACCTTGGGGTGGGCCGACCAGCAGGTCGACCGGCAGAAGCGTCGAGGTGGTGTACGTGCCCGGCCCGTTGTAGGGCAAGATGTCCAGCGTCAGCCGGTAGCGTGTGCCGTTCTGGGTGTTGCCCTGAATGTCGATGAGCATCTCCGAGCCGGCGACGAACTGGCCACAGCGCTCCAGTTGACCACCGCGGCCCTGCACCGCGGTGGGGGGAAGCTGCTCAGCGATCGGGTCCGGCCCGGACATAGTGAGCCGGTAGCTGAGCGTCGACCCGGCACCGCTCGGTGTCGAGGTGGCGGGGTTGGTGCTGGGATGCACCGGCTCCGGCTGGTTGGCCGACCCGCAGGCGCTGATGCTCGCCAGCGCAGCCAGCATCGCGACGGCGGCGACGTGAGCCATCCCACTCCTCCGTGCCCGGCGAGTGCCCGAGCGTACGTCACCGACGCCTGCGTTCGCCGGCCGGACGATGCAATCAGGCAGCGCCCCGGGCCACCGCGGTGAGGTGTTGCCAGAACGCCTGCGCCGCGGGCGTCTGCAGACCGTGACGCCGCGCCGCCGCGAACCGCTGGTACTTCCCTCTGCTCGGAGCGGTAGTGGTGGCAACGGTCGCCTGGGCGCTCACACGGCCCAGCCGGAGGCTGTCGCCCGCATCCGGTTGAGGCGTCAGATGGGGATGTGCCAGCCGCGTGCCGCCAGCGCGACCAGCGGCGCGATCACCAGCGCGGGCAGCATGTCGGGCACCCGCAGGCGGCGGATGTTGAGCAGGCCGAGAGCGATGGCGATGAGCATGAAACCGCCGGCGCCGAGCGCCGCGGTGGTGAGCACGGGGTCGAGCACACCGCGACTGAAGTACGCCGCCGCGGTGAGCGACCCCTGAACCACGAGCACGGTGACGGCGCTGAGCAGGACGCCGGCGCCGAGGCTGGCGCCGAAGATCAGCGCCGCTACGCCGTCGAGCGCTGACTTGATGCCCAGCAACAGGATGTCGCCGCGCGCGCCATCCTCGAACGACCCAAGGATGGTCAGCGGACCGACGCAGAAGAGCAGGCTGGTGGTGACCAGGGCGTGGGCCATGCGCCCGTCGGGGGCCGCCCGCCCGATGCGTGCCTCGATCGCAGCCCCCAGGCGCTGCAGCCGGCCGTCGAGGTCAAGCGCACTGCCGACGGCGGTGCCGACGAGGAGCGCGAGCAACACCAACGCCAGGTCCGGCGCCGGGGAGCCGTTGAACGCCGGGCTGAGCGCCGTGCGGAAGCCGTAGACCATGGTGAAGAGCCCCAGCACCGCGATCAGGCTCTCGCGGACCCGCGCGGGGATGCGGTCACCGGCGCGTATGCCGATGGCGCCGCCGGTGAGCACCGTCGCGGTGTTGAGCAGGGTGCCCATGCCGGGGATCAGCGACCGTTCTCCTTGCAGGCCGGCTAGAGCTTCTCGACCCGGTCCAGCGGCAGCACGAAGACGGCGGCGCCGCCCACTTCGACGTCCAGGGGCGGCGCGATCACCGGGGCGAGACCGCCGGAGAGCGGCTGGGCAGCCTCGAGCATCTCGACCCGACGCTTGGCGCGGCGGCGGAGGATGTCGAGCACCTGCTCCACCTGCTCGTCGTCGACGGCGGTCATGAACGTGCAGTTGTCGCTGTCGAGGAAACCGCCCTGGGTGGCAAAACGCGTGCACACGAACCCGGCGGCGGTGAGCGCATCGGCGCAGCTCTCGACGTCCTTGGACTGCACCACCGCGAAGATGAGCTTCACCGCAGCACCGCCGGACGGGGGGCGGTGCGCACGCTGCGCAGCCGCTCCTGGACGAGGCGCATCACGTCCTGCGACACCGCCACCGCTGGCCGGCTCGCGTCGACACGCGCGATCCGTTCGGGCTGCTCGGCGGCGAGCCGGTCGAAGGTGGCGTGCACGCGGGCGTGGAAATCGTCGGGCGCACCCTCGATGCGATCGAGCGGCAGCTGCTCGGCGTGCTGGCGCTGCGCGGCGACGCTGTGGTCGAGGTCGAGGTAGAGGGTGAGATCCGGCCAGATGTCGTCGCAGCAGTCGCGATGTAAGCGGAGCAGAGCCTGCTCGTCGACGCCGCGGCCACCGCCCTGGTAGGCGAGCGTCGAGTCGACGAAACGATCGGCGACGACCACCGTGCCGTGCTCCAGGGCGGGGAGGATCACCTCGGCGAGCAGCTGCACGCGCCCCGCGTTGAAGAGCAGCGCCTCGGTCCATGGCTGCAGGGACGCGGCGAGCTGGTGCTGGAGGACGGCTCCTGTGACCATCGCGCCGAGCGGCGTGTCGTTGGGGCGTACGGTGATGACGTCGTATCCGTCGGCCCCCAGTGCGGCGCCAAGCGCGGCCACCTGGGTGCTCTTACCAGCCCCGTCGAGACCCTCGAACGAGACGAAGAATCCGGCACGTGCCACAGTTCGTCACTCCTCGGCGCCGAGTATGACGAGACGGCGGTTGGGCTCGTTGCCGGTGCTGCGGGCGCTCATGTCGTGGCGCTCGACGAGCTGATGCTGGAGACGGCGCACGTACGAGTTCTGGGGTGCCAGCTCGACGTCCGACGTCGTCTGCCGCGCCCGCTCGACCGCCTCGAGCGCCTCCTCGAGGGCGGTCTCCGTGGGGTCGACCTCCTCCACGCCGTACACACGCGCCAGGGCGCCCTTGATCTGCGCCACCGTGTTGCTGCGCAGCACCTGGATGGGGATGCCCGTGGCCTCAGCGGACCGCACCGGCGAATCCTTGCGGCGGTAGTAGTTCTTGAGCGTCAGCACCATGTCGGCGTCGTCGACGTTGTGCTGGATGCGCACCGGCACCTGGAGCTCACGCACCGATTGCTCGAGGTACGTGCGCGAGACGCCGTAAGGAAAGACGGCGAGCGGCTGCAACGCGCGACCGCCAGGGTGGGGCACACCGGCTCCCTCCCACGAGGTGTCGCGCGCACGCTGCTGCATGTACTCCTCGACGTCGAAGCCGCGCCGGTGGCGCTCGCGGCTGCGCCGGCGGCCAGCGCCGGCGAACGGACTGGGCTCGAACGCCGCCGGGGGCGGAGCGCTGGTGTCGATGCGGCTGACGATCTCACCGTCCTCGCCGCGAAGGCGCAGCTGCGGCGGCTTCATCCGTCCGCGCAGCGCCTCGTCGACGGTTTCGTCGAGCGGCATGTGCACGACGACGCGGTCGCGCTCCTGGATCTCGATGAGCACATCGAAGGTGGGCGGCGCTTTGCGTTCGAGCACGCTCTTCTGGGTGCCACGCCGGCGAGCCTCCTCGTCGCTCAGGGTCACGGTCTGGATGCCGCCGAGCAGGTCGTTGAGGGTGGGGTTGACCAGCAGGTTGTCGAGGTTGGAGCCGTGCGCTGTGCCGACGAGCTGCACGCCGCGTTCGGCGATGGTGCGCGCCGCCATCGCCTCCAGCGCGGTACCGATCTCGTCGATGACGATCACCTGGGGCATGTGGTTCTCGACCGCCTCGATCATCACCGCGTGCTGCTCCGGAGGGGTGCGCACCTGCATCCGGCGCGACCGGCCGATACCGGCGTGCGGGATGTCGCCGTCACCACCGATCTCGTTGCTGGTGTCGACGATGACCACGCGCTTGCTGCACTCGTCGCTGAGTACGCGTGCGCATTCGCGGAGCATGGTGGTCTTGCCGATTCCCGGCGGCCCCAGCAGGAGGATCGACTGGCCGTTGACGACGATGTCCTTGATGATGTCGATGGTCCCGGTCACCGCGCGGCCCACCCGGCAGGTGAGGCCGACGACCGTGCCGGCGCGGTTGCGGATGGCGCTGATGCGGTGCAGAGTGCGCTCGATGCCGGCGCGGTTGTCATCGCCGAAGTCGCCGACGCGCTCGGTGACGTACTCGAGGTCGTGGTGGGTCACCTGGACGGCGTCGAGGATGACCTCGCCGTCGGTGAACCGAGCCTCGGGTTCACGTCCCAGGTCGAGCACGATCTCGAGGAGATCGCCACGTTCCTGGGACAGACGCTGCGCGGCGACGGCGACGCGCGGCGGAAGCGCTTCGATGAGGACGTTGAGCTCCTCCTGCCATGACGAACCGTAGGGCATCATCTGGGCGACTATCTCTCTCTCCTCTCTGGTGGACGCAACACTGTCAGCGACGGCGCGGCGGCGTGGGAGCTGGCCACACCGGCGTGAGCGAGCACCTGCTTGCTCTGCTTGGCGACGGCACGGATGCGCACCTTGATGCCGAGGTCGCGGACCAGCAGCAGCTGGGTGCCGTAGACCGCGAAGCCGCGGTTCTGCAATGAACGGATCAGCTCGGAGTCGTAGTGGCGAAGCACGCACGACATCGGCTGCGGCGGAAGCTCGGCGAGGATGGCGTCGAGGAAGCCTTCGCGGATGGCCGGGTCGTGCGCCTCGCACATGATCGAGAGGATGCTCGGCCGCCCCGCACCGGCGGGCCGGACCGCCGCCCAACCGACCACCCCGGGATGCTCGGCGACGAAGTGCTTCACCTCGTCACGGCCGATGCGGGCCACGCTGCCCTGCGCGAACGAGGCCTGCCACGTCTTCAGCGACGGCGCCTCGAAGCCGGCGATGTGACTTGGCGTGACCCGGCGGTAGAGCAGATGGATGGCGGCGGCGTCCTCGCGCCGCGCGGGGCGGATGGGCAGGGCCTGCGCGTCGCCCCGCGTGATCTGCTCGGGGTTGTCATGGAAGAGGATCTGCTCGGTGGCGAACTGGGTGAAGCCGTGCTCGAGAAAGACGCCGACCAGCGCGTGGCCGAGCGGCAGACGCACATGGAAGCGGTGCACACCCTGTTCGAGACCGTGGTTGCAGAGATGGGTGAGCAGCCGCTCGCGCGCGAAATGACCGGCGGCGCTCTGGGCCACGCAGAGGTTGACGATCTGCCAGACGGACGGCCGCGTCGACGTGCTCTGCGCCTGGATGAAGCCGACCACACCCTCAGCGTCATCCTCGGCGACGAAAAGGACTCCGCCCGTGTCGCTGAGCGGCACCAGCGAGGAGAGCGTCTTGCTGAGCGCGTACCAGAGGCGCAGCAGCGTCGCCTCAGGAACGGGGCTGTCAGGGTGAGGCCCGGGACCGCTCTCGTCGGCGGCGAGCGCGTCGCGGTAGAGCTGCTCAACGCGGGCGAGGTCGCGGAACGACGCGGAGCGCACGTTCATGCGGCGTTCTCGTTGCGAGCGGCGTCGACTTGCTCGAGGAAGAGCCGGTGGATGCGGTCGTCGCCGGTCATCTCGGGATGGAATGTGAGGCCGATGTTCGCACCCTGGCGCACCGCAACCGGTTCGTCGCGCAGCCGCGCGAGCACCTTGACATCGGCGCCCACCTCCTCGATGCGCGGGGCACGGATGAACACGCCGCGGAACAGGAGGTCACCGAGCCCTTCGAAGCGCACGTCGGCCTCGAAGGAGTCCACCTGGCTGCCCCAGCCGTTGCGTCGCACGGCGATGTCGAGCGTGCCGGTGGCGACCTGGTCAGGACGGCCGTCGACGATGGAGCGGCTGAGCAGGATGAGCCCGGCGCACGTGGTCAGCGTCGGCAGGCCGCCGGCGAGGCGGCGGCGCAACGTGTCCTCGAGCGCGAAGGCGCGGAGCAGCTTTCCCATGGTCGTCGACTCGCCGCCCGGCACCGCCAGCGCGTCGACCGACTCGATCTCGGCGGCGAGTCGGACGGGCACGGCGTCAACGCCACAGCGGCGGAAGGCGGCCAGGTGTTCGCGAACGTCGCCCTGAAGGGCAAGGACACCGACAGTGGTGATCGTCAGCTTTCCCAGCGGACGTGGCAGCCCCGCTCGCCGCGAGGCCCGAACAGCGTCATGAGCACGAGATGAGTGTACCCCGTCAGCCCGTCGACCACCGCCGCCCCGGCTACCAGCCCCGGGTGGAGAGGAGCTCCTCGCGCGGCATGGCGGCGACGTCAAGACCGCGCATAGCCGGTCCCAGCCCGGCGCTCACCTCGGCGATCACCTCGGGCTTGTCGAAGTACGTGGTGGCGGCCACGATCGCCTTTGCGTAGTTGAGTGGGTCCTCGCTCTTGAAGATGCCGCTGCCCACGAAGTTGCCCTCGGCACCGAGCTGCATCATCAGCGCGGCGTCGGCGGGGGTGGCAATGCCACCGGCCGAGAAGTTGACGACCGGAAGCCGGCCGGTCTCGGCGATCTCCACGACCAGCTCGTAGGGCGCCTGGAGCCGCTTGGCCTCGGCCATGAGCTCGTCGCGGCGGAGGCCCTGGAGGCGTCGGATGCCCCCGCGGACGGCGCGCATGTGCCGCACCGCCTCGACGACGTTGCCTGTGCCCGCCTCGCCCTTGGTGCGGATCATCGCGGCGCCCTCACCAATGCGGCGCAGCGCCTCACCGAGGTCGCGCGCGCCGCACACAAAGGGGATCGTGAACGCCCACTTGTCGATGTGGTGCTCCTCATCCGCGGGGGTGAGCACCTCGGACTCGTCGACGTAGTCGATGCCCAGTGCCTCAAGCACCTGCGCCTCGACGAAGTGGCCGATGCGCGCCTTGGCCATGACCGGGATGGTCACCGACTGCTTGATCTCGCTGACCAGGCTGACCGCGCTCATCCGGGCCACACCGCCGTCGCGGCGGATGTCGGACGGGACGCGCTCCAGCGCCATGACGGCGACCGCGCCCGCCGCCTCCGCGACGCGTGCCTGCTCGGCCGTGACCACGTCCATGATCACGCCGCCCTTGAGCATCTCCGCGAGCCCGCGCTTGACGCGCAGGCCGCCGGTCTGATGGCCGTTGGCCTCGCTCCGTCCGCTCCCGTTCTTGGCCACAGGTGTCTCCTCATTCACGTCGTGGGGTCATTCTCGCAGACCTCCGACGTCGGGATGCCCGCCGCGCCGCCGAGACAACGAGAAGAAGGCGAAGCCGACTTGCGACATCACTGTGCGCGCGTCCCGCCGATCGATCGCATGATCTGTGCGTGAAGCGGGCATCGAGAATCGCTGCGACGCTGCGCGCCCTCAACCGTGCGGAACTGGCCGTGATCGGCTTCTGCGCGCTGGGCGCGGGCAACGTCTGGATCCGGGTCGGCGGGGGGAACGTGGTGACCGCGCCGAGCCCCGGGGCGTTCATCCTCGGGTTTGCGCTGGTGGTGGCGGCGGCCGGGCTCTGCTACCTGGCGTCGGGACGGCCCGCGGCGATGCCGGGTGCGCTCGTCTGCACGGTGGCCATCGCGGTGCAGACACTCGGCCAGCCGGTGGTGTTGCCGCCGGCTGCGGCCATGTACCTGACCGGGCTCGCGCTTGCCGCCGTCCCGCTGCTGCGCTCCCCGCGCCAAGCCTGGCTGCTTCTCGGCGCCTGCGCCCTGGCGGTGACCCTCACCGTCACGCACGCCTGGACCTGGGGATACGCGCCCATCGACGTCTTCGACGAGGTGCAGGGGTCCACCCAGGCGTTCCTGCACGGGCAGAACCCCTACGCGCCCGTCTACCCCATCCTGCTCGACAGCTACGGTGCGCACCAGCTGTACGGGTCCGGCTCGCTGAACTACGGACCGATGGTGATCATCCTGAGCATTCCGGCGCGGCTCATCGGCGACGTGCGCCTCACCGTGGTCGCGCTCAACGTCGCCATCCTCGCCGCCGTCGTGGTGTGGACACGGCGAGCGGCGGGCAGCCATAGGCACAGCGCCACCATCGCCGCGGTGTGGCTGGCCTCGCCGTTCCTCCCATTCATGATCCTCACCGAGTGGACCGACACGTTCTGTGTCGCCGGCATGGCCTGGTGGCTGGTGTTGCGTGACCGCCACCGCAACTGGGCCATCGCGGCGCTCACCGTCGGCCTGGCCTGCAAGCCCACCATGCTGGCGGTGATGGTGCCGCTGGCCTTCTGGAACGGCGCGGTGCGCAGCGAGCTGCTCCGCGCCGCCGTGGCGACGGTGGCGATCGTGGCTCCGTTCGCGATCTGGACCGGGGTCCCGCAGTTCGTTTACGACACGGTCGGCATCTACGGCGACCTTCCCGGCCGCCATGACGCCGCCAACCTCAACGGTCTGCTGCACGTCTTCGGCAGTGCGCCGATCCCGGCCACGGTGCTGCTGGTGGGTGTGGTCTTGGCGGTTGTCCTCTTCACGCTGCGCCGCTGTCGTGACTACGGCGACCTGCTGGTGGCCGGCGCGGGCCTGCTCATCGTCGCCTGCATCTTCGCCAAGCAGGCGTTCCTCAACTACTACTTCAGCGCGGCCATCGCCCTGCTGTTCGTGGCCGGCGCGCCGGGCATTGTTCCCCGGGGCGGCCTGGCCTGGCCGGCACCGTTGCGTCGAGTGCTCGGCTCACGCCTGCCGCGTGTGCCGGGTGCGCGCCACCGCCCGACCGCGGAAGCGAGGGCTGCGGCGGACTGACTCCGCCTAGGTGGGGCGGGCGTCGGCAAGGGGGCGCACGTCCGCGAGGGGACGCAGGCTGGTGGTGCGCAGCGCCGGGACGCGCAGGAGTGCTTCCGCGACGATCCGTCCGGACATCTTGCTGGCGCCGGTGATGCGCTCGGTGAAGACGATGGGAACCTCGACGATGCGAAAGCCGCGCAGCGTGGCGCGGTAGTTGAGCTCGATATTGAAGGCGTACCCAGAGCTGCCGATGGTGTCGATCTCCAACGCCGCCAGCGCCGACGCGCGGATGCACTTGAAGCCCGCGGTGGCGTCGCGCAGGTCGACGCCCAGCACCAGCCGGACATAGGCCGAGCCGCCGCGGCTCAGCACGCGGCGCCGCAGCGGCCAGCCGCGCGTGCTCCCCCCCGCGGTCCAGCGCGAGCCAAGCGCCACGTCCGCCCGGGCGTCGTGGGTCGCGGCAAGGAGACGGGGCAGATCCGCCGGGTCGTGCGAGTGGTCCGCGTCCATGGTGACCAGGTAGTCGAACCCGCGCTTCATCCCGGTGGTGAGTCCGGCGATGTAGGCCGGCCCCAAACCGCCCTTGGATGCGCGGTGCAGCACGCGGACCCGGGGGTCGGCGGCAGCGAGCTCGTCGGCGAGCGGCCCCGTGCCGTCCGGAGAGTCGTCGTCGACGACGAGGAGATGGAACTGTTCGCCCTGCGCCAGGATCCGCGGGGCCAACGTGGCCAGGTTCTCGCGCTCGTTGTAGGTGGGGACGACGACGAGCACGGCAGCGGCGGCGTGGACGGTGTTCTGCCGCGCCATCACGGCACCGTGACCCACTGCGAGGTGCTGACCGAGCCGGGATTGCTGGCCAGCGCGTCGACCAGGTACACCGTCCCGAGGTCGAACCTGGTGCGCGAGTCGGTGCTCACCAGGGTGTAGGTGGCGGAGGCGTGTGGCCCGAGCACTGCCGGCCCCTGCGTGCGCCAGGCCGGGTTCATCCACCCGGCTGACGTGACCAGGAAGATCGGCTTCACCGGCTTGTCGGTGATGTTGTCCGCCGCCACGGTGATGGTGGGTACGGGGCTGCCGGGGTCACCCGAGCCGCGCTGTGCGGTGATGGTGAGGTGCAATGGCGCCGGGCTGACCAGGAAGGCCACCGTTGCCGCCGCCGCCGCCGCTGCTCCGGCGCCGGCAAGCCCGAGGCCAGCCCACCGGAACAGGTGCTGGCCTCGGAACGGGGTGCGCCGGCTGTACGGCACGTTGGCGGCGTGCACCAGCACGAGGATGGCGAGGTAGATGAAGTAGTTGAACAGGGAGCGGGCCGACAGCAGCAGTGGCACGGCCGCCATCAAAGGAAGCAGGCGCGCGCTGCGCGGATAGAACGCGATGAATGCCCCGAGGCTGGCGAGAATGGCGGCGACCCCCGCGACGCCAAGGTAGGAGACGTGTCCACCGGCGATGTGGAGGTACACCGGGAGCATGGCGATGCCCTGCCCGAACGGCACGATCGGCTGCAGCAGTGGCAACAGCGTGCCGTGGGCCCAGGCA
Source organism: Candidatus Aeolococcus gillhamiae (assembly GCF_016464765.1). NCBI lineage: Bacteria > Bacillati > Candidatus Dormiibacterota > Candidatus Dormibacteria > Candidatus Aeolococcales > Candidatus Aeolococcaceae > Candidatus Aeolococcus > Candidatus Aeolococcus gillhamiae. The sequence goes on from NZ_JAEKNS010000026.1 coordinate 13,695, forward strand.
CCGGGGTCCATGACGATGAATGGACCGTTCACGACCAGGAATGCGCCGAGCGCGATCGTCGAGTACGTCGCCGCGGTGCGCCAGGGATTGCGTCCGCGGCGTGCCGACTCGATCGTCAACGCGGCGACGAGGAAGGGCGCGATCAGCCACGGCGTTGGCTTGACGCTGCAGGCCAGCCCAAGACAGACGGGACCCAGCCAGCGCATGAGTCGTGACCCGCCGCTGTCGAGAAAACGGTCCCAGCGATGAAGGGCAAGCAGCAGGAAGGGCAGATAGAGGACGTCGGTGACGCCACCATCGATGAAGCTGAGGTAAAAGGGGAAGCTGGCGATCAGCGGGACCACGGGGCGCAGCCGTTCATCGAGCAGGCGCCAGAGCAGAAACATGAGCAGGATCCACGCCAAGCCGTCGGCGACCAGCGCGAATGGCGAGCCGAGCCCGAGCAACGCTCCGAAGGGGATATAGAGAAGGAATGACAGCGCGGGGTAGCTCGTCGAGTGAATCGTGCCGCCGTCCAGCAGTGGTGTGGCGACATCGGGCGGCAGGTTGAACCGGCTGAGCTCCTTGGTGAGGTCGGTCGCGTACGGATTGTGTCCGGAGAGAAGCACAGCCGCCGATGCCTGGCCTGTGGTGATCTCGTCGGTCTGGTACACGTGCTCCGATGACCGGACGGACAGCCACATGCCGGTGACGATCAGCGTGAAAACCAGCACGCGGAGGTCGAGCCGGCGCCAGCTCGCAACCGAACGGTTGGTGACGCTCAGACCGACCACTGTCAAACCGCCGACCAGCGACACAGCGGTCATCGCGGGGCCGAGCGGCGAGGTGCCGGTGTCGATCCACCACAACATCGACCAGCCCATCAACGCAAGGCCGGTGAAGAGGCGTACCGCCTGGGCGAGATCCAGCGGCGGGCGCGGCGCCTGAATGTCGTGCTGGCTCGAGGAGGGCTCGTCCGGTGCGGCAACGCGCGGAGTCGGGGCCGCGATGCTCACATGGGCATTATCCCGAGGGTTCGGCGACCTGCCTGACCCCACCCGGTAGCGGAGTGGTGCTGGGCCAGTAACGGCGACTCGCCGTGCCCGGGTCGTCCGGATCAGGCCTTGCGACGCGCTTTGGCCGAGGCCGTGGGCTTCTTGGAGGCCTTCTCGACCTGCGAGCGGAGATTGCGCACGGACTGCTCGATGTTGCCGCGCACGATCGGATCGGCAGCGCGCGAGACCATCCGTCCGGCGATCCCGCCTGGCAGTTCGTAATCCATGTCGAAGGTTGCCTCCGTTCCCTCCGCCGACGCCTTGAACGACCACTTGCCGGTCTGCTTGAAACCCTCGGTCGACTTCCAGCCGATGGCGCGGTTCTCCGTCCAGGTGGTGATGTCGACGACCGACGACAGCGTCATCGGGCCCGCCTTCATCGCCACCGCGAACTTCGCGCCCTTGCCGTGGGTCTTCGAACCGACGGGGGCCCACTTGGTGAGGTCCTTCATGTACTTGGTGGTGTTGCGATGGTCGTCGACGTAAGCAAACACGGCCTCGACCGGCGCCGCGATCTGCTCACTTGTGGTGATGTGTCCCATCTGTCTCTCCTTCCCCTCGCGTCAGCCGAGCACCGGAAGTCTGCGCTCTTCGGCGAGGCCGTCGAGGATGCTCTGCATGCGCTGCTCGACGTAGTGGTAGCAGGCCCAGAGAACCTCGGGATCGCGGGCGTCGAGCTTCCCGAACTGTGCGTGGAAATCGATCGGCTCCCCCACCTCGACGGTGATCTTGGCCGGCAGCGGCAGGTGGAGAAGGTAGTTGCCCGGCGAGATGCCCCACGGCAAGCAGAACATGATCGGCAGAGCCTTGAGGCGAAATCTCTCGAGCCCGAGCACGCGCGCCAGCTTCTTGCCGTCGCTGGCCACGAACACGGTCTCGTGTCCGCCGATGCTGACCACCGGCTGGATGGGCACGCGCTCCTGCAGGGCAAGGCGCACGAATCCCGTGCGGTTGGCCAGGTGGATGCGATTGCGCTCCGACCAGGTGCGGAAGACGTCCTCGTCGCCACCGGGATACACGAGCACGGACGCGCCCTTTCGCAATGCCGCACGCGCGTAGTCAGGATGCGCCGGCAGCGTGCCCGACTTGCGCAGCATCGTGCCCATGATGGGCAGGCCCATCACGATGTTGTGAGCCAGAGCGTAGCTCGGTCGGGACAGGCCGAAATGGCGCAGGAAGTTGACCATGAAGACCCATGTGTCAGGCGTGGCCATGCCGCCGCTGTGGTTGCCGACCAGGAGCACCGGTCCCTTCGCGGGGATGCGCTCGATGTGGCGCACCTCGCCACGGAAGTAGTAATCGGCGACGTAGTTCAGCCAGCGGAGGTTGCGCTCCATGTACTCGGGGTCGCGCTCGTCGAGTGACCCCTTCCGGCCGCGCTCGATGACGCCTTGCACGGTTCCATCGAGGGTGTCGATGATCTCTCGCAGCGGGCTCGGCGGGCCGGCCGACGACGCACGGCGCCGACGGCGTGTGGGGGTGGCGGCAAGCGCGAGAAGTTCGTCGCCGGCAACGCGCGAGACGCGTGGCTTTTTGGCTGCTCCCGAGGGCGCTGACACGCGGCGGCTCATGACTGTTGTCCCTGCATGGACTGGACATTGTAGGTCTGCGGCCGAAGAGCGCCGGAGAGGGCGGTGGTACACTCCGGCGCCTCGGGAAGTAGCTCAGCCAGGTTAGAGTGCACGGTTCGGGACCGTGAGGTCGGGAGTTCGAATCTCCCCTTCCCGACCAACCTCGAGGTTTCGAGGAAAGCGCCCACGTTATGAGCGCGGCTTGATCGCAAACGTGACAGCAATGTGCCTTCAGTTGCTTCTCTCAAGCACCAGGGCGACCGAAGCGATGCATCTCCGATCGGACGGCCGAAAGCCGCGGAGGACGCGCCCTTACGCGTGCTTCTGGCGGGTCGCGTCGTGACGAGCGATCGCCAGGCGTTCCATACGGTCGGCCTCCGCCTGCCGATACGGAGTCGGCGTCGCAGCGTTGGAAGTGCGCGCCTTGCACGACGGGGCATCGACAGGATGCGGCCCGCCGCACGCAGCGCAGTTGATCAGGTAGCCCACTTTTCCCCCTCCGGCTAGTCCAAGGGGAACTCTAGCGCAACCCACCAAAAGCGTCAAACTCTTCGTTCCGTCGGGGGTCGCCTCGCATCGGAGCCGGGCGCTCAGGGGCTGGGTCATCGTCACAGGGACGGTCTTGTTAGGTAGCGCGGCCGCGACGACGCGCTCGCGTCGCGCCCGTACAGTCGGAAGGAACGAGCGGTCACGTTGCCCGCAGTGAGGTCGCCACCCGGCTCGTAGCAATTCAAGGATGCCCCCATGAAACGCAGTCCTGCCGACGATGCCCCTGCCCCGGGAGTTGCGTGGGAGAGGGCCCCGGGCGACAGTCGCCGCCTGCTGTGGCTCTTCGGGGACGGAGAGGAGGACCACGAAACAGATCTCAAAGGAACCGTCGCCGCGCCGCGCGCGGTCAGATGGTTGCTCAAGCGACTGGAGCACCCTGCCACGCGGTCCTAGGCAGGGCATGAGCGGTCGCGTAGAGGTCGGCCAACCGGGCGAATCGCGCCACTCGCTTGCATACGAAGTACGCGACAGGTACAGTCCGTTCCGGGCGGATGTTCCGTAAGGGACGCCGGGGGGCGGAGAAGCGCGCCTCGACCGTCATGAGGAGGGATATCCATGGCGGGCACAACCAGCAGTAGGCTTCGACGCGGCTTGGCCGCGGTGGTCCTGGGGGGCGCAATCGCAGTCGGGGCGGGGATGGTTCTCGGATCTCAGCACGCCGCGGCTCAGGGGATTCCGACCAAGACATGCACCGGGCCTGGCCCTGGTGGCGCGGCCCAGCCGGGACAGCAAGACTTTTGCATCGTCTCCATTTTTGGGGCGCTAGCTCAGGGGGATCAGTTCACCGTCGCGCCGTCGGCACCGGAAAACGCCGTCGTTTCCGGGTGCGTGGGCACAACCGTCACCTCGCCCTTCGCGTACTCGACGAGCGCCCTCATTAGCAACAACGCCTGCACCTGGACGGTCACGACCGGCCCCGCCGTCGGGAACAACGTTTTGGGCGTAGAAACGCTGTCCATACCGCATGGCACAAAGGCCGGAACCTCGGTGACCCAGAACGCAATTCAGTGCCCGGTCTTTCCCCCAATCGTTGGGAAACCGACGTGTGGCCCGGCAGCCCCTATGGGGGTCAGCGGGCCGGGGTCCTGTGTGGGTGCCGCCGCGCTTCCCGTGGTCGGCGGATGTGCGCCCGCGCTCCCGATCCCTTCGGCCACGCCTAAGCCATCCCCCAGCCCGACGCCTAGTGGCGGCGGCGGTGGAGGGGGCGGCGGTGGCGGTGGTGTGGGTGGCGTGACCCCCACGCCCGCGCCCACACCGACCGGCGCGGTCCAGGCAGCCGCCACCAAGACACCGTTCACCGGCGGCCCGGAGCACCCGTTCCCGGTGGCTGCCACCCTGCTGACAGGCGCCGGCCTACTGCTGGCCGTTCTCGCTGGAGTCGGTCCCGCGCTGCTACGGCGTCGCCTGCGCCGGTAACGTTCCATGGCTGACGAGGGGCGCCCGGAGATCGAGTGGCGCTTCGGCCCCGGGTCGAAGCGCGCACCCGCCTGGGTGAGGTGGACACGGCGCGTGGTCGCGCTCGGAGGCCTGGCCGCGGCCGTGGTCGGGATCGTTTTCGCGATCCAGTTCATGCACACGCCGGCGCTGCTCCTCGATCAGCCCTCGGACCCCATCAACGCGTACGCCGCTTCCCACTCGGCGTCCCCGTCGCCACCCGACGTGCCCCGGACAGGTCTGTGGATCGAGGTGGCCTCCCTCGGCATCGCCCTTCCGATCCGGGACGGCGACGGATCGGACACCATTCCCGACTGGGTGGCGCTCCACTACCCGGGCACGGCCGATCCAGGTAATGGGGGCAACAGCTACCTGTACGCCCACGGCCTGCGCGGCATGTTCGGCACGCTTCTCTACGCGAAGACGAACCAGGAGGTCGTGCTTCACAACTACACGACCGGGGTGCTGCGAACTCTGCACATCTCGCGCGTGGTCGGGCGGACCGCGTGGAACGACACCTCGTGGATCACCGAGTTCTCGCCTGTCCCGTTGCTGACCCTGCAGACGTGCGTCGGGGCGGACATCCATTCCGATCGCTGGATCGTCCAGGCCGCCTAGAGGGCCGCCCGCGAACGACCCCGCGCTATGGTCGAGCCGACGGCTTACGACGCGGTGGTGGTGGTGGCGTCAGGGCGCGAGGTGGCGATCACCAGCCGTGGGAAAGTGCGGCTTTTTTGTGCCGCCGGTGTCGTGGGTCAGGCCGAGCCGGCCGACGCCGCTGCACGGATCAGCTCGATGGGATGTCGTGCCACCCGCCCCGTGCCGTGGTGAATCTGCTGCCGGCACGAGATGCCCGTGGCCGCGAGCACCGTCGCTGCATCCTCGGCCTCAACCGCGGGGAACAGGCGCATTCCGCCGATCTGCATCGAGAGGTCGTAGTGCTCCGCCTCGAACCCGAACGACCCGGCCATGCCGCAACAACCAGCATCCACCTCCACGACGGTGGCACCGGGGATCCGCGACAGCATCTGCACGGTTGCGGCGGTGCCGACCAGCGCCTTCTGGTGGCAGTGTCCGTGGAAGAGGATTCGCTGACCTGCAATGGGCGCCTGGGGATCCAGCCGGAGGTGACCCCCATCGATGGCCTCGACCAGCAGGTCATCGACCATGCGCACCTGGCTGGCGACGACACCGGCATCGGCGTTGCCCGGCTGCAGAGCCACGTGCTCCTCCGTGAGCGTGAGGATGCACGACGGCTCGACGCCGACGATGGGCACTCCCTGTCGGGCGCGATCCGCCAGCCGCGCCGTCAGTGCCCGCGCGTTGCGGGCGGCGGCGTCGAGGCGGCCTTTCGAGATCGCCGCCCGACCGCAGCAGAGGTCGCCGATCAGCTCCACTCTCCACCCGGCCATCTCCAGCAATTCGATCGCGGCGATGCCGATGCCGGGCTCGGTGAAGGTCGTGAACGAATCGGCGAGGAACACGACCGTCCCGCGCGCCGCCGGGACGCTGCGTGGGCGTTGTCCGAACCAGCGCACCAAGGTGCGCCGGTGGAACCGTGGCAGCGCCCTGCGCCGCGTGATCCCGAGCCGCCGCTCCATTAGCGCCCGGATTGGCGGAAGCGCCGTGACCCAGTTGGACAGCGGTGCCGATGCCGATCCAAGCCGGTTGAGGGTCCGAGCCGCAGCGAAGAATCGCGTGCGCGCCGGCACTCCGTGGGTGCGCTGGTACTGGTGCAGGAACTCGCTCTTCATCGACGCCATGTCGACTCCAAGGGGACACTCGCTCTTGCATGCCTTGCACTCGAGACAGAGATCGAGGATGTCATGGAGCCGCTCATCTCCCAACGCGGTGCGCGGGTCCGGCTGCGAGAGCGCCATGACCAGGGCATTGGCGCGGCCACGAGTGCTGTGCTCCTCCTCGCGCGTGGCCATGTACGACGGGCACATGACCCCGGTGGAACCCTTCCGACAGACGCCGATGTTCATGCAGCGGTCAGCCGCGCCACGCATGCCACCTGCGCTTGCAAAGGACAGTTTGGTGATCAGCTGCCGAAGAGGCGGCAGCGCGGGGTCACGGAGGTTCTCGGTCATCCGCGGCGAGTCGACGATCTTGCCCGGGTTCAGGCGATTGTCGGGGTCGAAGATCCGCTTCACCTCGCGCATCGCCTCGTACAGCTCGTCGCCGAAGATGTGCCGGTTGAACTCGCTGCGCGCC
>NZ_JAEKNS010000019.1:0-22775 GCF_016464765.1 Candidatus Aeolococcus gillhamiae
CCGCGGCCCCGGTGGCACCCGCCGCCCCTGCGCCGTTGGCCGCGCCGCACACCCGCTCCGCGCCGCAGCTGATGACGCGAACCGGCGCAGCGCCTGACGGTGCCGAGCCGCCTCGCCAGACCTCCCTGCTCAACCGCACCGGCATGGGCCGCGGGCCGCTCGCCAAGCCAGGCTCCGGCAACATGTACGCGCAGCTGCGCAGCAAGGTTCACAACCGCCTCATCGAGGAGCTCGCCGGCAGCACGGACAGCACTCCCCCGGACCAGGTGCGCCAGCGCATCGGCGAGCTGGTCAATGAGCTGGTCACCGAGCAGAACCTGACCATGACGCGCCAGGACAAGCTGCGCGTCATCGACACTGTCATCGACGACGTGCTCGGTCTCGGACCGCTCGAGGTGCTGCTCGGTGATCCGGAGATCACCGAAATCATGATCAACAGCTCGCGGCAGATCTACGTCGAGCAGCGCGGCAAGCTGAGCCTTAGCCCGGTCACCTTCGAGAGCAACGACCAGCTGATGCAGGTGATCGACCGCATCGTCAGCACCATCGGCCGCCGCGTCGACGAATCCTCACCGATGGTCGACGCCCGGCTCAAGGACGGCTCGCGCGTCAACGTGATCATCCCCCCGCTGGCTCTCCGGGGCCCCACGGTCACCATCCGAAAGTTTGCCAAGGAGGCGTTCACCGTCGCGGACCTGGTGGCCTTCGGCTCGGTCACCGACGACATGGTGCGCTACCTGCAAGCGTGCGTCCGAGGACGGCTCAACGTCGTGGTCAGCGGGGGCACCGGTTCGGGAAAGACGACCACCCTCAACATCCTCTCCAGCTTCATCCCCGAGGATGAGCGCATCGTCACCATCGAGGATGCCGCGGAGCTCCAGCTGCGCCAGGAACACGTGGTCACCCTGGAGACCCGGCCGGCCAACATCGAGGGTCGCGGCCGCGTGTCGATCCGCGAGCTGGTCATCAACTCCCTGCGCATGCGCCCCGACCGGATCGTGGTCGGAGAGTGCCGCGGCGGCGAGGCACTGGACATGCTCCAGGCCATGAACACCGGCCACGACGGCTCCCTGACAACGCTCCATGCCAACAACCCGCGCGAGTGCGTGGGCCGCCTCGAGACGCTCGTGCTCATGGCCGGTGCCGAGCTTCCGTCGCGGGCAATCCGCGAACAGATCGGGTCAGCGGTGAACATCATCGTGCAGCAGTCGCGCCTGCGTGACGGATCGCGCAAGGTGGTCAGCGTCACCGAGGTACTCGGCTGTGAGGGTGGCGACGTGCAGCTCCGCGAGATCTTCACCTTCCGCCAGGAGGGCATCGACGAGGATGGCAAGGTGATCGGTGCCTTCACCCCGACCGGTGTGACTCCGCACTTCCTCGAGCACCTCGCCAGCGAGGGCGAGCCGCTCCCGCTCGAGATGTTCCAGCCGGTGCCCCTCGGCGAGGGCTGAGCGCGGCCCAACCGGCCTCAGTCCTGGAACCCGTCCCAGGACCAGCGAGGGATGCGAAGTCCGCTAGGGACGTCGTCAGCGGAGTGGTGGTAGCGCGCCATGGTCGTTGTCGTGGCCCACTCGAAGTAGTCGTGAAGCACCTGCCGGAGCGGGCCGTCTTCGATCAGTCCGACCTCCGTCAGGGCTTCGTCGAAGCAGGCGATCGCACGGCGATCCATCTCCTCGTGCTCCCCATTGCCGCTGTGCATGCGCACGACCGAGGTCTCGTCGCCCATGGTGTCGGAATATGTGGTCGGTCCGCCCAGCGCCTCGGCCCAATAGGCCGCCAGGCGGTCGCTGTGCTCGGGGTGAAGCCCATGGCTGAATGCGTGACTGACCACGGCATCGGCCATGACACGGCGATGCCAGGTGGCGGCCAGGCGACGCATGCCCGCGTCGCCACCCGCGGCGGCGTACACCGTCTGCCTTCGTCAACTGTGGCATACCCGCAACGTGCGGGAACCCAACCGTCGCCGGTAGACCAGACGTCCCGAGAGCGGCGACTACCCCTGGCGCTGCTGCTGCTGCAGAAGTGCCTGCTGGGCCATGAGCTGGCGACGATCGGGGAATAGCTGCGCCAGGCGCGGCGGCAGCGGCACACCCATGTCGAACAGCCTGTCGATGATCTTCGGGCGGATGCCGGTGGGGTTGAACTCACCGATGATCTGACCGGTCGACGGGTCGGCGCCCTTGGACTCGAACTTGAAGATCTCCTGCATGGTGATGGTGTCACCCTCCATGCCGATGATCTCGGAGATCGCCGTGACCTTGCGCGAGCCGTCCTTGACGCGGCTCAGCTGGATGACCAGGTCGATGGCGCTGGCGATCTGCTGACGGATGGCCTTGAGCGGCAGGTCCATGCCCGCCATCAGCACCAGGGTCTCGAGGCGCGAGAGAGTCTCGCGCGGATTGTTCGCGTGCACGGTGGTCAGCGAGCCGTCGTGGCCGGTGTTCATGGCCTGGAGCATGTCCAGCGCCTCGCCACCGCGGCACTCACCGACGACGATCCGGTCGGGGCGCATGCGCAGGGAGTTGGCGACCAGGTCGCGGATGGTGATGCGGCCCTCGTTGTTGACGTCCGAGGGGCGCGACTCCATGCGGCACACGTGCTCCTGGTGGAGCTGGAGCTCGGCCGCGTCCTCGATGGTCACGATGCGCTCGTCGACGGGGATGAAGCTCGAGCAGACGTTGAGAAGGGTCGTCTTACCGGTACCGGTACCGCCGCTGACCACGATGTTCGCCCTGGCCAGGACACAGGCCTGGATGAACGCGGCCGCTTCCTGGGTGAGGGTGCCGAAGCCGATGAGGTCGCTGACCTGGTACGGGTCCTTGCTGAACTTGCGGATGGTGAGGATCGGTCCGTCGAGCGCCACCGGGGCGATGGCCGCGTTGACGCGGGAGCCGTCGAGCAGGCGCGCGTCGCACAGCGGTGAGCGCTGGTCGATGCGCCGTCCAACGGAGGAGACGATCGTGTCGATGACCCGAAGAAGGTGCTCCTCGCTGTCGAAACGAACGTCGGTCAGCAGGATCTTGCCCTTGCGCTCGACGTAGACCATCTCGTGTCCGTTGACCATGATCTCGGTGAGGCTGTCGTCGTCGATGAGCGGACGCAGCGGTCCGAGCGCCTCGAGGTAGCGCGGGTCGATGCCTTTGGTGGCTGTGGCGATGCTCACGCTGGGGAGGCTCCTCTGGATGCCGATGGATGGACCTGCGATCGTTCCGGGATTCTCTCCCGCCCCAGTTCCGTCACGACCAGAGGGAACCGGTTCGCGACACGATCTTTTCCAGACGCGATGAGGCGCGAAGGTACGATGGGACGGTGAAACCCACCTGGAGAGCGGCCGATGTCGACTGACGTGTCCGCCGGCGACGGCGACAACCTCCCGGTCGAGGTTCCGCAGGACGAGTTCACCTTCGCCTCCCACGACATGGGGCGGGGACGCGCCGCCGAGCCGCCCGTGTGCGGTCGTCCCGAGGACGGCTTCGTGATCCACCAGCCGCAGACGGTGGCTCCTGCCGCCCCGATCGACGCCCTGGTCGTCGGCGCTCCCGAGCCGGCGCCGGTGGCTGAGGCGCCCCCGCCTGCTCCCGATGCGTTCCGGATCAGCTCCGCCAGTGCGGTGACCGCCGCCAAGCCCGCCGAGGAGTTGTGGACCTCGCGCGAACCGGCCAAGGAGGCCGCACCCGCAGCACCGGCGGTGCCGTCGCGGCGCGGCTGGTCGACGAGGCATAGCGGGCTGGTCGACCGCTCCGCGAACGCCACCATGCTCCGCCTGCGCGAAGAGGCGGTTAACGTGAGTTGGAACGCCGCGTGGATGGCGGTCACCTCGGCCAACCCCCGCCTGCTCCGCATGCGCGGCGGGTCGTCTTCTTAGCGACCGCGGCTGCTGCCGGCGCGCAGTTGCATCGCCTCGTACACGGCATCGAGAGTGGGGCGCTGCCCGGTGCGCATGAGCTCAGCAACCACGTCGGGATCGATGCCGCCGGGCGCCGCGAGCGCGGCGGCCTGCGCGGCGTCCTCAGCCGCGGCCTTGGCGATGTGCAGCCTGTCCTTGAGTCGCTCGACGCGCGCGACCAGCAGGACGCAGAGGAGCGCCAAGAGCACCGCCACCACCCCGACCGCGATCACCGGCTGGGCGCGGACGGTGTCGATGACGTGCTGCAGGTTCATGCGATTCGCTCAGACGCCGGTCAGCACTTCGGTTGCCCTGTAGTGCATCTCGCGTGCCATGGCCCGCACCACCGCGCTCTCGTGACCGGGGACCTCCATCGTGCTGATGGCGGCGATGGTGGACACGAAGTCGTCGACGCCGGGTCGAGCAGCGCTGATGGCCTTCGCCACAGGCGCGGCATCGTCCTCGCCGAGCCACACGGTAGCGATGTCGGTGAGCTCGGCGCGCAGCGCATCGACGTCGATGTCCAGCCGCGCGGGCACGAACTCCGTCGCCTCACGCGCTTCGACGCCGGCCATGCCGTTGGGCTCGGCGGTGCTGCTCTCCGAGAGGTCGGCGATGGTGAACACCGCCGGCTCGAAGTGCAGGTCGGCTACGGAGGGGTCGGGAGCCGGCGCCTCGGTCTCGAGGACCTCGAACACGGGCGGTGCGTCGGCCTGCGGCGCTGATGCGGTCTCGGTGTCGGGCCCTGTTGCGGTCTCGACCTCTGGCGCAGCTTCGGCCTCCGTAGCAGCCTCGGGCGACGTGTCTGCAGACTCGTCCACGTGCGGCTCGGCGCCATTGGTGGCCGGTTCGACCACTGCGAAATCGGTAACCTCGACCGCCGCGGCGTCAGCGGCCGCGGTCGTCGCGGGAGACGCGACATCGTCAACCCGAGCGCCCGCCTTCCCGTTGCCCTTGCCCTTCCTGCGCCTGCCCCTGCCCCTGCCCCTCGTCGGCGCAGCGGCGGCGTCGGCCATCGGCTCGAGCGCTGCGGTCTCGGCGTCGGCGGCGACCGGCTCGGTGTCAGCACTCTGGCCAACCGCCGCGCCGGGCTCGTCCACGAGGGCTGCGGACGTGTAGCCGGTGGGGAGGATGGTGATCTCCTCGGCGGACGCCGCATGCGCGTCAGTGGCCTGCGCCACCGGTGCTGCAGACTCGGGAGCCTGGACCTCGGCGGTGTCCGGTGCCGAGGAGTGCCCGGCGACGTCGCCGATCACGCTCACGCACGCGTCCGATGCGTGGAGAAGGCTGCGCAGTGCGGCCATCGAGGTGGCCGGCCACTGCTGGCTCGCGGTGTACACGGCGACGAGCTCGCCCGCCTCGAACAGGCCGACGCCGGGGTCGGCGGACTCGACCAGCAGGCCGCAGGAACGGCCGGAGGTGCGCACCTCGGCAACAACGTCGTCCGTGTGCAGCCAGCCCGCGGGCAGGCCGGAGCCGAGTCGCGGCGAGCGCCACAGCATCGGCAATGCCGACACCAGCCGAAGATCCTCAATGCGGTACGCGGTCAGCGTGCCTTCGAGCGAGGTCATCAACGAATGTGCGGCCTGGTCGCCGAGCTGGCCCGTGGACGCGTTCACCCACACCGCGTCGGTCACCATCCCGCCGGCGATGAGCGCCGCGCCCTTGCAGGTCGGCCCGGAGAGCACGAGCAGAGAGTCCGGCAGGCGCGGCACGGCGGCCTCGAGGTTGACGACGTTGGCCGCCGCGTCCGTCCACAGGGCGGTCGCCAGCGGCAGCAGCGGAAAGTCGCTGAGCCCGAAGGGCAGCCGGCCTGTCGCCAGCGCTGGCTCGGGCGGCTGAGAACCCGGGACCGCGGCGGGCGCGAACGTCTCCGCCACGGGGGCAACCGCCGGGGGTGCCGGGTCGGTCGTCTGTCCGTTGGTGTCGGGGACGGCATGGCGCCGTTGGAACAGTCCCATCAGGTCCTCCGCGCTGCAGTGCAGCGTGTCATCCGTGACCATGGCTCGCCGCCATGGAGCTACTCGGAATTCGGTTGGCAATTCGTCGAGGATCGCGTTCAGCGCCGGCTCACCATCGAGCGTGCGGCCATCGGCGGTCTCGAACACGAGATGGCTGGGGTGGCCGAACATGAAGAACAGGGTTGCGTGCGCGCCCTCCCACTCGATGTCCAGGGCACCGGTGCGCTCGCGGTCGCCGGCGGCGGAGATCTCGCGCAGCATGGTGACGTGACAGGAGGTTGTTGCCATGCGCTGAGTCTCAGTCACGTCCGGGCCATGGTCATCGCGCGCGCGTCACCGAAAAGTGGCGCCGCAACGACGGTTTGACACAGCCGCCATCAACACGGCGCGTTCGTGGTTGTACCCCAGGCACGGCGGACGCCGCTCCGCCGAGGTCGGCGTCTACGGAGGATCCCGTTACCCCTGTGTGACCGCCTCATGCGACGAACAGATGACCCGAGGCATCGAACATTCCCCGCATGGACGCACCAAACGCCGCAACCGCCCTTTCGGCCCCACCCCTCGCCCAGGTCCGCCGTGGCCGGCTCGTGCGCGAACGGACGGTGCTCGACCGGTTCGGCCTCAAGACGGGTGACATGTACCGCGTCGCCTACGTTGCCGGCGGCGTGCAGTCGCGCCGGGTGAGCCGCAGCCTGGTGGTTTTCGAGGGCATCACCGAGCGCCGCCGCTGGGACGGCGGGGCCGCCTCCTGCCTCGACTTCGTGCTTCCCCAGGGCCGGCCACTCTCGTTGCTCGCCAGCCAGATCGTCGACGTCCGTCCCGCCGGGCTCAACGAGCGCGGCCAGTGGGTGCTGCTCGCCGAGGGCCGACTGCGCCGCCGTCGCCGCTCCGCCCGCAGGTCACTGTCGGGTTGATCGCTACTGAGCGGCGGCCGCCTCGTCGAGAGGTGCGTCGTCGTCCTGGGCCCGCGACAGCCGGTCGGTGAGGCCACGGCGCTCGAAGCGATAGCCGATGCCGGGCACCGCGTGGATGTACGTGGGACGCGGGCCGTCGGGCTCGATCTTGCGACGCAAACGGTAGACGTGCGCGTCGACGCTGCGCAGGTCGAGGTCGGCGCCCTGGCCCCACACCTTCTGGATCATCTCGGTGCGCGAGATCACCCGGCCGGGCGACGCGGAGAGCAGCGCGAGAAGGTCGAACTCCGTCGGTGTCAGTGTCACCGCCTGGCCGTCACGCAGCACCTCGTGCCGGCCCACGTCGACGATGAGGCCGGGGAACTTGAGGCGGCCGGGACGCACCTGCGACTGGCTGGTGCGCTGGCGGCGCAGCTTGGCGTTGATGCGCGCCGCGAGCTCGCGGATCTCGAACGGCTTGACGACGTAATCATCGGCGCCGATTTCGAGGCCGACCACGACGTCGACCGGGTCGGAGCTCGCCGACACCATCACGATGGGGATCTCGATACCCGCCGAGCGGATGCGGCGGCAGACGTCGAAGCCGGTCAGACCGGGAAGGTTGAGATCGAGCACGATGAGGTCGACGTCGTTCTGCTCGGCGAGGCGCACGCCGTCGGTGCCGTCGTCGGCGAACTGGATCCCGAAACCGTGTTGATGACCGAGGACCGCGAGGATGTCGTGCATCGAGGGGTCGTCATCGATCACCAGCACCGTCGCTTCAGCGCCTGACGGACGCCCCGCCGTGTACGGCTGACCCGGAATGGGCTCGGTGAGGGATTTCATGAAGACGCGGAACCTCGCAGGGGCGGATCGACGCCGGCAACGTAGCACGCGCCCGCGCGCAGATCGAAAGCGGTTACCCGAGTGTTGCGGACTTTCACGGCTCCGGAACGCAGGTGACCGCGCCCGTTCACGTCGGTGATCACACCGGCTCTTCGAGTGGGACGGCGACGAAGAACGAGTTTCCGCGCACGCTCTGGTTGTCGAGCCAGATCTGCCCGCCCATGCGCTCCACCAGCTGGCGGGCCAGGTAAAGGCCGACCCCAAAACCACCCCGCTGGCGCAGCAGGGGGTTCTCCACTTGGTAGAAGGAGGCGAAGACGCGCTCCACCTCGGTGTCGGGGATGCGCCGGCCGTTGTCGCGCACCTCGACGTGCGCCTTGTTGACGACGCGCACCGCGGTGATCTCGACGGGCTCATTGTCGGGCGCGAACTTCAACGCGTTGTCGATGAGGCAGGCGAGCACCAGCGCCAGGCGCTCCTCGTCGACGTGCAGGTAGCCGAGGTTCTCGTCGATGTGCACCAGGAAGCGACCGCGGTCGGCGACCTCGACGAACCGCGAGATGACCTGGCGCAGCACGGCGCTGAAGTCGACCGTGGTCGGCTTCAGCCGGATCTCGCCGGACTCGAGCTGGGCGATGCAGAGCAGGTTGTCGGTGAGCCGGCCGAGGTGTTCGGCCTCGGTGCGCAGCTCGTGGAAGCCCTCCTGGCGCGCCTGCTGGGGGAGGTGGTCGCCGCCGTCGCGCATCAGCGCCAGCCACGCCTTGATCTTGGTGAGCGGAGTGCGCAGCTCGTGGGACGCGAGCATCATGAACTCGCTCTTGATGCGGTCGACCTCACGAAGCTCGGCGAACACCGCGTGCTCGAGCTCGGCGGTGTGGGCCATCTGGCGGGCGCGCGCCGAGACCATCTCACGCGCCAGCAGGGAGCTCGCCAGCGAGACCACGAAGAACAGGAACAGCCGCGAGGCGAGCAGGTCGACGAGCGAATGGGTCAGCGGCCCGGATGCGGCCAGCCCGACGCTCACGTACAGCGCGCTGATGGTGGCCGCGCACACCACGCTGCCGACAATCCCGAAACGCAGGCTGCTGATGCCGATGAGCACGTAGAAAACGACCGCGAGGTTGGAGGCGAAGCCGCCGGTGAGGTAGACCAGCGCGCTGGCGACGCCCAGGTCCATGGCGAGGATGGCCAGCTGGGTGCGCCGTCCGGGGAGACGGTGGAGCACCAGCGCGAGGGTGGCGCTGAGGTTGAACATCCCCCAGCCGCCCAGAATGAGGTTGATCGCCGAGGTCGTGGCCACCCGAGGCTCACCGGGGAAGTTGTTGCTGACCGCGGCGAAAACAAGTACCGCCCAGCGCAACAGCTCGATGACACGCTCCACACCGGCGCGGCGATCGCGGTCGAGCGTCATCGACGGAGCCGAGGGCACCGGCCTCCTGGATGCGACCGCCGGAGCGGGGGCCGACGCCGCCTGCATGCGCCGGGCCAGCTGCTGGCTCACCTCGGCTGGGGGCGCAGACGGGCGCAGCTGCTGAGCGGGGCGGCGATCACGAAACTGAGCGTACCGACCGATCTCGCCGACGGCGACAAGGACCGGTAACGAATACCCCCGTGGCGGTGTAACAGGAATCGCCGCCGGCTGCCGAGGGGTTCAGGTCAAGGGCTGGGCGATACTCAAGCGCAGGCCGGCGCGGTGTCCAGCCCCGATCCGCCGCCGGGGGTCGCGGTGCTGCTCATCACAACGCTGCCCGAGGTGCTGTCGCGGCAGTCAACCGCCCAGCCCAGCGTGTGCAGAGCCGCCGCCTCCTGGGCGCCCGCCGGGACGATGGCGTCGGCGATGCCCTCCTGACGGATGAGCGTGTCCCAGTCCGGGCTGAGGTCATGGATGTGGAGGTATGTCTGCAGCGCGGCCGTGCCGAAGACGCCGGTCTCGTCGTACACGAACACCACCCGGCCGGTCGGGAAGCGCCCCGCCAGGTATCCGCCCCAGGTGTCGATGCTGTAGAGCCGGCGCCCGGCGAGGTGGGCCGCGGCGAAGTCGGCGGCGGCCTTGGGCTCGTGGCTCGCCTGGTACCGCGCCGCGCTGTCGCGGCTCAGCTGCGGCACGACCGCGATCGCGGTGCCGCCCACGACCACTGCCATCAAAGCGGCCCCAAACCAGGATGGCGGCGGTCGCCGGCGCGCGAGCCGCGTGAGGCGGGGCAGACGGGCGCGATGGGTTTGCCACGCCGCGGCGCCGTACACGGCGAGCTGTGGGGCGGCGACCAGCGCGAAGAGGGAGACGTTGCGCTGCGCCTGCAGCGACGCCGCGAACACGCCGCCTGCGAGAACCAGGTCGAAGAGATCGCGCCGCGGCGCCAGCATCCAGGCGACCACCAGCAGGATGGCTTCGGCCTCGAACAGGCGCAGCCACACGTCGTGGAAGTCGGGCGAGCGCCACTCGGTGACCACGCCGGTGATGGTGGGATCGCTGAAGGTTGCCGCGACGTAGCCCCACAGGGCCGGCCCGGCCGGGTTGGCCAGGGTGGCCACGGCGCTCGCCGCGATCGCCGCGCCGAGCAGCAGACGCCTCCTGCGGTCGACGCCACGTACCGTCAGGAGCGCGACCAGCGCGATGCCGAGCCCGATCACGAAGCCGGCGTGCAGGTTGGCCCAGACCGCGAATACCACGGGGAGCGCGAGGAGCACGCGCGTCGACCCGCGGCGCCAGCGCATCACCAGGTGCAGGACGAGCGCAGCGCCGAAAAGGCTGATCACCTGGCCGCGCACGCCGAGCAGCTGCGCCGCCACCAGCGCGCTGAGCAGCAGCGCCGCAGCCATCACCGGGCCAGCCGGCCGGCGCTCCGCCGGGATCGACAGTGCCGCGATCAGCAGCGCCGCCGATGCGACCACGCCCATCACCAGCGACGCCAGGCCGGGACCGCCGAGGTCGACAAGGCGCACCAAGCCGACCTCGTACAGCCACTGCTGCCCGACCCACGGGTGGGCGGCGTGCAGGAAGCTGAAGGGCTCGACTGAGGGGATGCCGTGGGCGAGGATGTAGTGGCCGACGGCCAGGTGCCACCACACGTCGCTGTCCCGGAACGGCTGCACGGTGAGCACCAGGCTGAGCACCGCGGCGCCGAGCACCCATGCGTTGCGGCGCAGCATCGCGCTCATCCCGGCTGCTGGTCCAGACGCGACGCCGGTGTCTGCGCCAGGGTCGTGCAGGTGTCATTCGGGGCGGTGAACGGCGGCTGCGGTGGCAGCTGCAGCGAGGCGACCCTCTCCTTGGGCGCGAACGCGATGTTGTGCGCGTCGCGGTACACCTGTACCCAGTCGCTGGCGTGGATCATGACGTTGCTGAGCGGGGCATTGCTGTCGAAGAGGACGACGTCCGTCCCGGCAGCGCGCACGATCGAGTCCCAACGCGGCGTCACGGACTCGACGTCGCCGTAGCTGTAGAGCAGCTCGTCGCCCATCAGCGCGGCGTCGCCGAAGATGTACACACGGTCGCCGTGCGCGGAGAGCTTGTCGGCGAGGTAGCCGCCCTCGCCGTACTGGTTGAAGACCTTGAGTGGCAGTGGATCGGCGGCCAGCCAGCGCGCCGCGCACACCGGGAAGTCCTGCGCGTAGAACAGCGAGTCCTCGCGCGTGTGCATGGAGGGGAGCAGCCGGCTGCCGACGTACACGCCGAGGACGGCGCCGCACAGAACGGCCCAGCTGACCACGCGCATGGCCACCGGAGGCAGCTTCTGCTGACGGTGCGGGCGCCTGCGCAGTCGCGCCAGCAGCATGTCCGCCTGGGTGATCCACACTGGCGTGGCGGCGGCCACGAAGAGCGCGATGTGGCGCACCGATTGCAGCGCCAGCACGACCGTGACCAGGACGAGCGCCGCGTCGCGCAGCCGGATGCTGCGGTTGGCGACGATGAAGGCCACGAGGCTGAGCAGCATGACGCCGAAGGTGCGCACCGACCAGTCATGGAAGTCCGGCGAATGCCACTCCAGGATCAGCGACTGTTGCGCGGCGGAGCCGAGCGTCCCGAACGGGTAGAGGATGATCGAAGGGCCGTTGAGGTTGATGGCGCAGACGACGAGCGAGCCGAGCAGGATGAGCGCCAGGCTGCGCACCCGAGCGGCGGGCGCGCGTCCCTTGATGTGCAGCAGGTGGGCCACCGTCTCCGCCACCACAATGACGGTGATGAATCCCAGCCCGATCAGGAAGCCGGAGTGGAGGTTGCCCCACACCAGGAAGATGGGCAGCAGGAGCAGCGCGAGCCGACCGCCCTTGCGCAGGTGGCGCTCGGCGAGCAGCAGCGTCAGGCAGGCGAAGGCGAACGTGATCATCTGCGCGCGCGGCCCCCAGATGGGGTAGCCGGCGATCACCGCGAGCACCATGCCGATCCCGAGCGCGAACGGTCCGGGACGGTCCAGCCGGGCCCGGCCGAGGATGCAGAGCACGCCCAACCAGCTGACCACGCTGAGCACGAGCACCACGGCGGCCAGTCCACCCCAGTGGTACAGCTCAGCGAACAGCACCTCGGAGAGCCACTCGTGCATCGTCCAGACATGGCTGCTCACCGTGTACGTGAACGGATCGGTGTGCAGCAGGCTCCCGTTGTGGAGGATGAGCTGGCCGCTGCGCAGGTGCCACCAGAAGTCCGGATCGCGGATCGGCGCGGTCAGCGGGAAGGCAGCGGCAAGCATGACCGCGCTCAGGAAGAGGCCGCCCGGCGATGTCATCCGGTCGATGAAGGACTGGCGGGTCCTCGCGGCGCTGTGCTGAGACGTGGGAGTGGGGGTGGACGCGGCGACGGAGCCCGTGCTGGTCACGTCGGCGCCATTGTCACCCGCGAACCGCCATCGTGGGCGACGATGGGAGATCAGGCCGCGTGCGGCGCGCCCATCCCGGTCGCGGGCGCGGGCCGGCCGGCGAGCGCGGCGACGAGCGCCGCGTTGAGCGACTCCGCGTCGAACGGCTTGTTCATGAAGGTGACGCCGCCGAGGTCGACCACCTCCTGCATGTCGTTGTCGAAGCACCGCGCGGTGAGCAGGATGATCGGGACCGTGGCGGTGCGCTGATCACGGCGGATCGCGCGGCAGAGTGACAATCCGGACAGTCGCGGCATCATCACGTCGGTCAGCACGACATCGGGCAGCCAGCTGGCCAGCTCGTGCAGCGCGGCGACCCCGTCGGCGGCAGTGCGCGTGGTGTAGCCGTCGACCGAGAGGCGGAGCTCGAGGAGGCGCAGCAGGGAGGTGTCATCCTCGACGATGAGGACGCGCGGGCCGCCCGTCGAGGGCATCTCCATGATGGCGCTCCTTGTGAACTGACCTCCCGTTTATAGATCCGGCACTGCACCGCTCCGGCGCCTGCAACCGGCCTGTGACCCGGACACCACCGCTCCGGCGCGCGAGAACAGGTCGATCGTCACTGCCCATGCCCGGGCCTCGCCGACGCCGCCGGTATCATGCCGGCATGCGTCCCGGCCAGCTCTCGTGCGCCCCGTGACATCCGCAGGCGAGACGCCCGCCGTCAATCCCTCAGCCCTGTCGGGCGTGCGATTCCTGATCACCCAGCGCATCGAGGACCTCGAGGAGGCGGCCGCCCGGCTCGACGGTCGGCTCACGGAGACCGCCGACACCCGCGAGGAGCTGCGCCGCCGCACCCAGGACAGCGAGGGGCGCTGGCGGTCGCTGCTCGAGCACCTCGAGGGTCTCGACCCGGACGACCTCGACAACGCCTTCCGCAGCCTCTCGCGGTTTCGCGCCGACCTCGCCGCCGTGGACGAGCGATTCCGCGACGCCAGCGCGCGGCTCATCGACTTGCGCAGCGAGCAGGAGGTGTTGCGCTCTGTCTACCGCAGCCTCGACGACCTCGCCGCCGCGGTGGCGCCGCGACCCGACACCAGCCGCGTGCGCAGCGCCTCGCGCCAGGTGTTCCAGATCATCGAGGAGGAGCGGATGCGGATCGCGCGCGACATGCACGACGGCCCCGCCCAGTCGATGGCCAACCTCGTGCTCCAGGCCGAGATCCTCGAGCGCCTCATCCAGCGTGACCCGCAGCTGGTGGTGCGCGAGCTGGCCGACTTCAAGGACGGCGTCCGTGCCGTGCTCGAGGACACCCGCCGGCTGATCTTCGACCTCCGCCCGATGTCGCTCGACGACCTCGGCCTGGTGCCCACCCTGCGCAAGTTCATCAAGGAGTTCGGTGACAAAGCGGGGGTCAACGCCCAGCTACGCGTCATGGGGGAGGACATCCGCCTGCCCGGGTCGTTCGAGCCGACCATCTTCCGCATCGTGCAGGAGGCGCTCAATAACGCTCGCAAGCACGCCAAGGCGCGCAACGTCGAGGTGCTCATCAACTTCCAGACGGACACCGTGACGGCCGTTGTCCGTGACGACGGCGTGGGCATGGACGTGGCCGCCGTCGAGGCGCAGCTGGACGGCACCAAGAACCTCGGGCTCATCTCGATGCGGGAGCGGGCGCAGCTCGAGAAGGGCCTCCTGGAGATCCGCTCGGAGAGCGGCCGCGGCACCGAGGTGCGGGTGGAGTTCAAGCTTCCGGCAGCGGCCTGAGCCCCGTCAACGCAAGTCTGCGGGACAATGGAGGCATGCGCTTCCGTGTGCTCGCGGCCGACTACGACGGCACCGTGGCGTCCGAGGGGGTCCTGGCTCCGGAGACTGTGGAGTCGATCCACCGGCTGCGCGAGAGCGGTCGTCGCGCGGTGCTGGTCACCGGGCGGATCCTCGACGAGCTGCTCGACATCTGTGACGACGTCGACGTGTTCGACCTGGCTGTGGTCGAGAACGGCTGCATCGTCTACAACCCCGCCACCGGCAAGCAGCGCCTGCTCGCGCCCACGCTGCCGCGGCGGTTCATCGCCGCCCTGCAGGCCCACGGGGTCACCCCGCTCTCCGTGGGCCGCGCGATCGCCTCGACCTGGGACCCCTTCGAGGACGTGGTGGTGCGGACCATCCACGAGATGGAGCTCGATCTCCAGATCATCTTCAACAAGCACTCGGTGATGGTGCTACCGGCGAGTGTCAACAAGGCCACCGGGTTGACCGCCGCCCTGGAGACGCTGGGCGAGACCGCCGAGTCCACCGTTGCCGTCGGCGACGCGGAGAACGACCTGGTCATGCTCGGTATGGCCGGCTGCGGGGTGGCGGTTAGCAACGCCCTGGCCAGCGTCAAGGACCGTGCCGACCTGGTCATGGAGGGACGGGCCGGCGCGGGGATGCGCGAGCTCATCGACCGCATCCTCGCGGACGACCTCAGGTCGGCCCTGGCGCGCGCCTCGCACCTCCGAGCCGGCTGAGCCGGCTACGTGCGGCGGAGGATCTCCGCCAGGCGTTGCGCCAGCGGCGAGGCGAGGAGGTCCTCGAGCGGCTGGGGCAGGGCGAGGCGCCAGTTGGGCCAGCGCTCGGCGGTCGTGCCGGGCATGTTGGGCCGCTCCACCACCTCGGCGGCGTCCTCGAGGCTGGCCACCACGAGCATCGACGGTGACGCGGCCAGCGCGGCGTACGCCGTCTCGATGACCTCGGCGGGCTGCTCGCGGCCGCCGGCGACGCGCGCCAGACGCTCGCGGATCTCGGCGATGCCGGGCTCGTTGACGGGGACGCCAATGGAGCGTTGCGCCTCCACGTCGTCGCCGCGCCACAGCCCGGCCACGGTGGGCAGGTCGTGGGTGGTGACCGCGCTCATCGCCCGCTCCGGGAACGTGCTCGGTTCGCCCTCCTCGAACCAGAGCAGCCGGTAGGAGAGGATGTCGCGCGCGGCCATCTGCTCGCGCACCACCGGTTCGACGGTGCCGAGGTCCTCACCGACGACGAGCGCGCCGGCGCGGACGCTCTCCAAGGCGAGAATGTCGAGGATGTCGTCGGCCGGGTAGCGCACGAAGACGCCGTCGGTCGGGCTGCCGCCGCGCGGGATCCAGTAGAGACGGAACAGGCCCATGACGTGGTCGATGCGCATGCCCATGGCGTGCGCAAAGCCGGCCCGAAGCACCGCGACAAGCGCGTCGTACCCCCGCGCGCGCAGCCGCCACGGATTCCAGGGCGGTTGCGCCCAGTCCTGCCCGACGGTGTTGAACAGGTCGGGAGGCGCGCCCACAGAGAAGTCGGCGGCGAAGAGGTCGCGGTCGGCCCAGACATCGGCGCCGCCGGGTTCGACGCCGATGGGGAGGTCGGTCATGAGCGGCAGAGCCGCGGCGGCACCGGCGAGCTGCCTTTCGATGAGCCACTGCAGCCAGGCGTGGAATGCGACGCGCGCGCGGGAGCGGCGGGCTTCGCCGCGCACCGCAGGGCTGTAGGGGTCGCGGAGCTTCTCCGGCCACTCGTGGAAGTCGCCGCCGTGCTGCTCAGCGAGCATCGCGAACGTGGCGAAGCGCTCGAGCGACTCGCCCTGGGCGTGGCGCCACCTGCGGAACTCCGTGCCCGGCGGGCTGGCCTCGGCGATGCGGGTGAGCGCGTCGAGCTTGACGATGGCGACTGCGTCGCGGTCGACGGTGCGCTCCGCATTCAGCGCGTGGCCGGCGCGGGCGATCCTCTCGAGGTCGGCGCCGAGCACCTCGGCACCGGGCACGTCCTCGATGCGCAGGAAGAGCGGGTTGCGCCAGCGCCGGCTGGTGGGGAGGTAGGGGCTGGCCTCGATCGGCGGGGTCGGAGCGGCAGCGTTGAGCGGGCTGAGCAGGGCGAAGCCGTCTCCCGCGGCCGCAGCCCACTCGCCGAACTCGCGGAGGTCGCCCAGGTCACCGATCCCCCAGCTCGACTCCGAGCGCGCTGCGTAGAGCTGCACCGCCCAGCCGCCGAGATGCAGGCCCGCGGGAAGGTGGCAGCGACGCGGGCTGACGATCAGCGTGCCGGGCCGAGCACCCTCGATCCGGTGGTATCCGAGGGGCACGTCGTCGCCGACGCGGCCCTCGATGCGCAGAGAGACGCCGTCCTCGGTCTCCACTTCGATGGGATGGTCGACCCCGTCGCCCGGGTGGAGGATCAGAGCGCTCGGCGGCGGCGGTTCGCCCCCGTCGCGCGCCCCCAGGGCGCTCAGCGCCGCGGCGACGGTCTCAGGTGAGGCCTCGATCAACCGGCCGCTCGCATCGTGGTACTCGCTCTGAACGCCCCACCGCCGGGCGTCGGTCAACGAACGGCCTCGCCCACCATGCTCCGTGCTTGTGAGGGCGCCGCGCGCCGGGCGATGAGGTCGAACTCGGAGACGGTGTCCACCACGTCATGGTAGTCACCGGTGCCTCCCAGGGTCGTCACGAAGGCGTCGACGGCGTCGGGGTCGAACTGCCTGCCGCGCTGGCGGATCAGCTCAGCGACCGCAGCTTCTACAGGTTTCGACTTGGCGTAGGGACGACCCTCGGTCATGACGTCGAAAGCGTCGACGACGCTGACGATGCGCGCTCCCAGCGGGATGTCGATGGTGCTCAGGCCGAGCGGGTAGCCGCCGCCGTTCCAGTGCTCGTGGTGGTGGCGGACGATGAGACGCACGTCCTCCCAGGTGTCGATATCCTCGAGGATGGCCGCGCCGATCTCGGGATGGAGCTGCATCAGCTGACGCTCGGCGGGCGTCAACGGCCCGGGCCTGCGCAGCAGGGCCTCAGGCACGCCGACCTTGCCGATGTCGTGCAGGCAGGCGCCGACGCGGATGGAGAAGCGACAGTCGTCGTCGAGGCCGAGCTGGCGGGCCACCGCCTCGGCGTGGCCCACCAGCCGCTCCGCGTGGCGGTTGGTGGCGCAGTCC
The DNA here is from genome assembly GCF_016464765.1 of Candidatus Aeolococcus gillhamiae. NCBI lineage: Bacteria > Bacillati > Candidatus Dormiibacterota > Candidatus Dormibacteria > Candidatus Aeolococcales > Candidatus Aeolococcaceae > Candidatus Aeolococcus > Candidatus Aeolococcus gillhamiae. The sequence goes on from NZ_JAEKNS010000019.1 coordinate 17,319, forward strand.
TTCGACTCCAGCGTGTTGGCGAGGACCATGGTGAAGCGCTCGAGCATCGGCACCAGCATGTTGAGCCGCAGCGCGTCGGCGGCCAGCTGGCGGCGCTCCAGCGCGCGGCCGGCGACGGTGAGCAGGTGCTCGGCGCGGAACGGCTTGGGGATGAAGCCGACGGCGCCGGCGCGCATCGCGCGCATGGCCAGGTCGAGGTCGTGGTAGGCGGTCACGATGATGCAGGGCAGCGTCGGGTCGACTCGCTGCGCGTGCTCGATGACCTCTATGCCCGTGGCCCTGGGCATGCTGTAGTCGGTGATCACCAAGTCGAACGGGCCGCCATCGTCGAGGCGGCGAATCGCCTCGGCGCCATCGGCGACCACCGCGACGTCGTAGCCGCCGAGCCGCATCGCGTCGCGCACGAAAAGCCGGATCGGGCGATCGTCGTCGGCGCACAGCACCCTGGGCACGGTGGGGTCCTCCTGGCTAGGTCGCGACCCCCCACTCCGGTGCTCCCCGGCCACTGCCGGGGCCTGGCGCCATCCTGTCACGGGAGCCCGCGACCAGCGATTCCATTTACCCGGCTGCCATCACTCCGTGACAGGAATGGCCGATGGTGTACGAACGAACCGAACGCGTCGTATGCCAGAGCCACGGTGGGCGGCGTCCCTGCCACGCGGGCGGTTCCGGTTCCGGGCGGCGGTCAGTAGCTCGCGGCGTCCTCGGGACGGCGAGCAGGGCCCGCGCCGACGGTGGTGCGGAGGCTGTGCTTCCAGTGGGCGCTGACGGCGCGCTGGATCTGCAGGTCGGACCACCACATGGGGACGAAGGCCACCTGGTCGCGCTCGACCCTCATCCCCTTGCTGAGCAGGCGGCGGCGCACCGGCAACCCGAAGTCGGAGTGCCAGAACATCTTGTAGACGAGGTACACGACGATCCAGGCCAAAAGGAAGGCGAGAACCCCGAGCAGCAGGGCGGTGTTGACCGGGTGTCCGGCGATGACGATGTCGCTGATCAGGTGCACGCGACAAGGGTACCCCGCCGCCTCCGACGTTCCTGCAACGAAATAGTCGAAGGGGGAACTTAGGCGAAGGGGGAACCGCGGTTCCCCCTTCGCTCAGGCTGAGACTGGTGGGGCCTCCTCGGAGACGGGCTCGGCCTCGGCCTCGTCCACGGACGTTGCGTCCGAGTCCAGGTCGTCGTCGTCGTCCGCGTTCTCGGCGGCGAGGGCTGCCAGGGCGGCGGCCGCCTCCTCCTCCTCGTAGAGGCGCGCGGCTTCCTCGCGGAGCTTCTGGTAATAGTCGAGCCCGGTCCCGGCGGGGATCAGCTTGCCGATGATCACGTTCTCCTTGAGACCGCGCAGCTTGTCGATCTTGCCGGAGATGGCCGCCTCGGTGAGCACTCGGGTGGTCTCCTGGAACGACGCCGCCGACAGCCACGAGGCCGTGTTGAGCGCCGCCTTGATGAGCCCGAGCAGCACGGTTCCGGCGATGGCGGGCTCGCCGCCCTCGCTGAGCGACTTGGCGTTCGACTCCTCCCACTCGAACTGGGAAACGATCTCGCCGGGCAACAGGTCGGTGTCGCCGGCGTTGTCGACCCGCACCTTGCGCATCATCTGGCGGACGATCACCTCGATGTGCTTGTCGTTGATGTCGACGCCCTGGCTGCGGTACACGCTCTGCACCTCACGGACCAGGTAGTTCTGCACATCCTCGCGGCCGCGCACCAGGAGCAGCTCCTGCGGGCTGATCGAGCCCTGGGTGATGCGGTCGCCGGCAACCACGTGGTCGCCGTCGTGCACGATCAGCTGCGCGGAGGCGGGCACGGCGTACTCGTGCGTCTCCTCCTCGCTGGTGCGCACCAGGATCTCGTTCTTGCCAGCCTTGGCCACGCCCGCGTACTTGGCGCGGAGCACGACCTCGTTGCCGTTCTCGTCGGTGCCGCGGAGCAGCTCCGCGTTCTCGGTCACCGCCTCGCCGTCCTTGACGACCACCGAGTGCTTCGGCGGTATCGGGTAGGTCGTGTCGAAGACGTCGCGTGAGGTCACCTTCACCTTGAGCGCCTTGGCCTCGGTGCGGATGATCTCCACCTCGCCGTCGGTCTCGCTGATCAGGGCCTTGCCCTTGGGGACGCGGGCCTCGAAGAGCTCCTCGACGCGGGGCAGGCCCTGGGTGATGTCCGAACCACCGGTGGCCACACCGCCGGTGTGGAAGGTGCGCATGGTCAGCTGAGTGCCGGGCTCGCCGATGGACTGGGCGGCGATGACGCCGACCGCCTCGCCGATCTCGACAAGACGCCCGGTGGCCAGGTTGCGGCCGTAGCAGAGACGGCAGACCCCCTCGCGCGCCTTGCAGGTCATGATGCTGCGCACCTTGATGCGCGGCATCGAGTCGCGCAGCGCGAACGCGCGCCGCGAGACCTCGTCGGTGATCTCCTCACCGGCCGAAGTGACCGTCTCGCCTTCGATGACCACGTCCTCGGCGGCGATCCGGCCGGCGACGCGGTCCATGGTGCGGTCGCCGAGCAGGGGATCCTCGAGGTCGACCCAGATGCCCGCGGTGGTCTCGCAATCGTCGATGCGGACGATGACGTCCTGGGCGACATCGACGAGACGGCGGGTGAGGTACCCCGAGTCGGCGGTGCGCAGCGCGGTGTCGGCAAGACCCTTGCGCGCGCCGTGCGTGGAGATGAAGTACTCGAGGACGTTGAGGCCCTCGGAGAAGTTGGCCTTGATGGGCAGGTCGATGATCCGCCCGGTGGGGTCGGCCATCAATCCGCGCATGCCCGCGATCTGACGGATCTGTTGGGTGGATCCGCGCGCCCCGGACTGGGACATCATGAGCACAGAGTGGAAGCGGTCGAAGGACTTCATGGTCACTTCGGTGACGTCGTCGGTGGCCTTGGTCCAGATCTCGACTGTCTTCAAGTAGCGCTCGTCGTCGGTGATGAGCCCGCGGCGGTACTGCACGTCGACGTCCTCGACCTGCTTCTCGGCGCCGGCCAGGATGCCCGCCTTGGCTCCCGGGGTCTTGATGTCCATGGCGCTCACGGTCACCCCGGCCCTGGTGGCGTAGTGGAATCCCAGCCGCTTGATGTCGTTGGCGATCTGGGCGGTGCGCTCTGACCCGTGCAGGTCGTAGCACTCCTTGATCAGCTGGCCCAGCTTGCGCAGGTCCATCACCTCGTTGCGGAAGGTGATTGAGCGCAGGTCGCTCTGGGTGCCGGGTTCCCCGAGTGGTAGCACCGCGTTGAAGAGCACGCGGCCCACCGTGGTGGTGACCAGCGAGGTGCCGGTCGGCGCGGTCTCGGACGCACGGTATGGCTCGACGTGGTGGAGAGGCATGCGCACACGCACGTGATCGTGCAACCCGACTCGGCTGTGCTCGTAGGCGAGCTCAGCCTCTTCGGCCGAGGAGAACGCCTGCAGCTTCTGGACATCCTCGAGCGCAGTCGGCGCGTCGGTCATCTCCTGGGTCAGGTAGTAGGAGCCGAGGACGATGTCCTGCGACGGGGTGACCACGGGTCTGCCATCGGAGGCGCTGAGAATGTTGTTCGACGACATCATCAGGTTCTTGGCCTCGGCGACCGCACCGCTGAACAGCGGCACGTGCACGGCCATCTGGTCGCCGTCGAAGTCGGCGTTGAACGCCTTGCAGACGAGCGGGTGGATCTGGATCGCCTGGCCCTCTACGAGCACCGGCATGAATGCCTGGATGCCGAGCCTGTGCAGCGTCGGCGCGCGGTTGAGCAGCACGGGATGGTCGGTGATGACCTGGTCGAGAACGTCCCACACCTCGGGACGCACGCGCTCCACCATGCGCTTGGCGCTCTTGATGTTCTGCGTGAAGTTCTGGCTGACCAGCTCGCGCATCACGAACGGTTTGAACAGCTCCAGCGCCATCTTCTTGGGAAGTCCGCACTGGTGCAGCTTCAGCTCGGGACCGACCACGATGACCGATCGCCCGCTGTAGTCAACGCGCTTGCCGAGCAGGTTCTGGCGGAAGCGGCCCTGCTTGCCCTTGAGCATGTCGGACAGCGACTTCAGCTTGCGGTTGCCGGTGCCGGTGATGGCCCGGCCGCGGCGGCCGTTGTCGATGAGCGCGTCGACCGCCTCCTGGAGCATCCGCTTCTCGTTGCGGACGATGATCTCCGGGGCGCCGAGCTCGAGCAGCCTCTTGAGCCGGTTGTTGCGGTTGATGACGCGCCGGTAGAGGTCGTTGAGGTCGCTCGTGGCGAAGCGGCCCCCATCGAGCTGCACCATCGGGCGCAGCTCGGGCGGGATCACGGGAAGAACGTCGAGCACCATCCACGCCGGAGCGGTGCTGGACTTGCGGAATGCCTCGACGACGCGCAGGCGCTTGATGGCCTTCTGGCGGCGCTGTCCGCTGGTCGACTTCGACTCCTCGCGCAGGCGCAGCGCCTCCTTGGCGAGGTCGATCTGGTTGAGCAGCTCGCGAACCGCGGCCGCGCCGATGCCGGCCTTGAAGACCTTGCCGTAGCGGTCGACGTACTCGCGGTACTGGGTGTCGGTGAGCAGGTCGCGCACCGCGAGGGCCTCGAGCTCCTCGCGCTGCCGCACGATGTCGGCGCGGAGCGTTTCCAGCTCGGTGCGGCCGCTGTCCTGGGCGCCGGCGCGCTTGCCCTCGAGCTCGGTGCGCCAGCCCGCAATCTCTGCGCCGGAGGCGTCCTCGAGGTCGGTGCGGCGATTGGCGAACTGGGCGGTCAGCTCCTCTTCGCGCTCGCCGGCACGGCGCTGCACCTCGACGGCGACGTCCTCGTCGAGCGCCGTGCCCTTGGTGACGACGGTCTGGGTGTCGACGCCGTCGGTCAGGGCCATGTTGGCGACGGCCTTGTGGCCCTTGGCCTCCTGAATGCGCTCGTCGAGGTCGCGGGCGGAGTCGTGCAGCGCTGCGATGCGCGTCTCGCGCTCGGTCTCGAGCGTCTGGCGCTCGCCGGTGAGCCGCGTCTCGCGGTCGGTGACGCGCTTCTGGAGGTCGTCGTCCTCGCCGGTGTCGCCGGAGTCGACCTTCTGGGTGAGGGAGACGACGCGCTCGTCGGTGTCGGGGTCGAGCTTGGCAACCAAGTCGGCGCGTGCCTTCTCATCGATCGAGGTGACGATGTAGTTGGCGAAGTACAGCACCTTCTCGAGGTTGCGCGGGCTCATGTCGAGGAGCAGCCCCATGCGCGAGGGGATGCCCTTGAAGTACCAGACGTGCGACACCGGCGAGGCCAGCTTGATGTGGCCCATGCGCTCGCGGCGCACCTTGCTGCGGGTCACCTCGACGCCGCACTTGTCGCAGATGATGCCCTTGTACCGGTAGCGCTTGTACTTTCCGCAGTGGCACTCCCAGTCCTTGGTGGGGCCGAAGATCTTCTCGCAGAAGAGCCCGTCCCGCTCCGGCTTGAGCGTGCGGTAGTTGATGGTCTCCGGCTTGGTCTCCTCGCCGTGCGACCAGGTGAGGTTCATCTCCGGGC
>NZ_JAEKNS010000071.1:0-5893 GCF_016464765.1 Candidatus Aeolococcus gillhamiae
CTCGCCGTCGCCACCGCGAAGCAGGCCCAGCCCGGCCAGCCCGATGATCCGGCCGCCGCGTCGCGCCGCCAGGGTGCCGGCCGGCGCCAGGCGGGCGTCGACCCAGCTGCCCCGGCCCTCGAGCGTGCCGTCGAAGATCCCCTCGATCTCCGCCCGGGAGAAGATGTGCGCGTACGCCGCGCGCCAGGCGGCGCGCACCACCGTGACCCGATCCTCACGCTCGCCGGCCGCCTCGCTCCAGCCGATGGCGACGTCGCTCAATGGCCGAATGCGACCTCTTCACCGGTCACCACCAGCTCGATCGACCGGGCCATCGCGGCGGCGAACTCGGCCCGCTCGGCGGCGTCGACCTGGGGATCCACCTGCCTGCCGGCCTGGCGGTTGCCGATCCAGGGCGGCAGACCGCGGCCGATCAGCTCCGTGTCCACCCGAGCGCTCACGTGGCAGTCATCGACCTCGTCGACCTCGATCGAGACGCGGTTGAGGACGGAGGTGCTGTCGACGATCTTCCAGGTCTTGGCCCAGCGGCGGGTGCTGCCTCCGGGGGTGATGATCAACCGGACCGGGTCGGTGACCAGCCTCGCACCGCTCGGCGGGGCCACCCGGGTGAGCACGTCGCGGATCGGTTCGTCGAGCTCGCGGGAGATCCAGCCGACCAATGAGGGAGCGCGGTTGTCAAGGTCGGGGAGCCCGGCGACCACCTCCCCGCCCTCGATCGCGCTCATCGTGGACGCGTGGCGTCGGCAGTACGGAAACCCGGCGACGTCGGCGACGTGGTTGGGGCACCAGGCCGTGGGGCACCGTCGTGAGCGCTTGTCGACGTAGCTGCACTGGGTGCCGTCGAGGCGCCGGCAGCCCCCCGCCGCGCAGCGTTCTCTGCCGGCCGGCGGTGGCGCAGCCTCCTCGACCTTGGGGCTGGAACGGCGGCGGAACATCTATCTCCTCCTGGCGGAACGGGCTCTGGTCCATGGTGATCCGGCGCGAATAAGCCGTCAAGGACCCGCATCAATTGCTCCTTCCGCTTCACAAGTCGCGACAGTTGTGGTATCACAGAATCAACGGGGGCCAACCCACACGCAGGGAGGATCGCCCTCATGGCCACCATCGCCCCCGTCCAGACGCCCACGACCGCTCCGGTCACCCGCTCGATCAACGGTCGATTGCGGCTCACGTACCCCACCCGCGGGTACGCCGTCTCGCGCAATCCATTCGCGATCTGGGCCGTGCTTCCGCTGATCACCCTGGCCTTCATCGGCCTCGCCGTCGCCGAGCTCCTCGGCGACTACGACGTGGTGGTCAACTGGTTCGGCAACCTGACCCCCACCTCGATCACGGTCGTCGCCTTCGTGATCGCCACCCTGGGGCTGCTGCTGGTCCCCGCGGTCACGCTCAAGGGCAGCCTCAACATGACCCACGACGGGGTCACCTTCGAGCGCGGCAAGCATCACCTCACGGCCGGCTGGGACCAGGTCACAGGCCTCGTCTACCGTCGCGACGCCGGTCTTTGCCTGACCATGGACGGGGCGCAGCAGACCACCTCCCCGATGCGGCTCCCCGGCGGCTTCAACGCCACCAACGGACATGTGCGGATCCCCTTGCGGATGTTCGGTGACCGCCAGTTCTCGATCCTCTACGACATCCGCGACCGTCTTCCCCAGACCCTGTGGGGGCCGGCGCTCCAGCAAGTCAAGGAGCGCTTGCCGCTGATGAACCTGGCGATCTACGCCGGCGTCGTGCTGGTCAGCGCCGGGGCGATCATCGCTGTCGCGGTTACCGTCATCCACTAGGCCGGTCGCCGCGCGGCAACCGTCCCGCGAGGGCGGGGCAACCCCATCTGTGTCCGAAAGCGCACCGTACCCCCGGAAGGCCGGGGGTACAGTGCGTTGCGTGAGCAGCAGCACGCCGCTGGGGGATGCGGTCGACGAGGTCACCGATGCCGCCCGCGCGGCGGTGGCCTTCGTCAGGCCGCGGCTGCGCGGCGTGCTCCATGAGCTGGCCTTCCCGGTGTCCTTATTCGGCGGCGGCTGGGCCATCCTCCACGCGCCGGCGGGGACGGCACGGGCCGCGACGGCCGTGTACGCGGCGACACTGAGTGCGTGTCTGGGGGTGAGCGCTCTCTACCACCGCGGGCGCTGGTCGGCGAGGGCGCGGGCCTGGCTGCGCCGTCTCGACCACGCCACCATCTTCCTGCTGATCGCCGGGACCTTCACCCCCATTGCCACCATCGCCCTGTCCGGCTGGCTGAGCACCGCGACGCTCGCCGTGGTCTGGGGAGGCGCGCTGCTCGGCAGCCTGCTGACGACGCTGTGGACGAACGCCCCAGTGGCGGTCGAGGTAGGCCCCTACCTGGCGGTGGGTGGTTTCGGCGTGGTGCTGCTTCCCCGACTGGTCGCCAACCTGGGCCTGGTCGGCGTGGGGCTGCTCGCGCTCGGGGGAGCGGTGTACGTCGCCGGGGCGTTCATCTACGCCTTCCAGCGACCCAACCCATGGCCGCGCACGTTCGGCTTCCACGAGATCTTCCACACTCTGGTGCTGGCTGCCGCGCTGCTGCAGTGGATAGCGATCACTCAGTGGGTGCTGCCCACCGCGGTCTGAGCGCGTCCCGGCACCGAGCTGGCACGACGGGCACCAGTAGAGGATTCGCGACGGCCGGCCCAGCGGCGCGGCCCGGACCAGCGTCCCACACCTCGTGCACGGCCGGCCGGCGCGACCGTGCACGGCCTTGGGTGAGCGGAAGCCGTCGGCGACCGCCGCGCGTCGCATCAGGTCGCGCGCTCGTCCGTACACGCGTCTCACGACGGCGTCGTCGAGGTCGTTCGGTGCGGTCAGCGGGTCGACGCGCTCGTGCCAGAGCGCGTCGCAGCGATAGATGTTGCCGATGCCCGCACACACCCTCTGATCGAGCAGCACCTCGGCGATGGTTCGGTGGGCCGACGCGCGCGCCGGCGCCACCAGATCACCGGCGTCGAAGTGGGCGCCGAGGATGTCGGGGCCGAGCCCGCTGCCGACCGCGGCCGCGCGGATCAGCTCGCAGACCGGCGCCGCGAAGAGCACCGCTTGCACGTCATCGAAGTCGAGCTCCGCGGTGGCGAGGTGCGCGGCCCGCCTGCGCGCCTGCCCGTCGTTGTAGAGGTGCCACGCGCCGGTCATGCGCATGTGCGAGTGCAGCACGACCCCGTCGGAGAAGTACATGTAGAGGTGCTTGCCGACCGGTTCGACCCGCAGGAGCGTCCGTCCTGTCAGGCGCGACAGCGCCGCCGGCCGAGCGGCACAGACACGGCGCCCGGCGAGGCGTCGCTGCAGCGTCGCCGCCGCACGCCAGATAGTGTCACCCTCGGCCATCTGCTCTTGCGTGCGCCGCCCCTTGGCGCTGCGGGTACACGACAAGCCCGCGCGGGCTGGGTACGAACCCCGCCTCGCGCAGCGTCGGCGCCAGCGGGTGCGCGGCGGCGGGTTCGCCGTCGATGCTCTGCAGGTCGATGCGGCCGATGCGCGCAGCCACCGTCGAGAGAGCCTCGAGGTCATGCTCGCCCACCTCGCCGCACGTGAGCATCGAGCGCCCGCCACGTTCGATGTAGAGGCGCAGCTCACCGCCGTGCATCACCACGAATGACCCGGAGGCGCGGGCGGCACGTCCGGCGAGCTTGGGCCAGGGCAGCACTGCGCCGTACGGGTTGGCGGGATCAATCGCCGCGAGCAGCACGGTGGTCGCGACCGGTGCGCGCTGCGAACGCAGCCCGTCGACCGCGCCCGCGAGCGCGAACTGAGCGGCCCCGCATCCCTCCACGAAATAGCCGCGGCGGATCCTTCCGGACTCCTCCATCGCGCGCAACACCGGGTACAGCGCTGCGAAGCCGCCGGGGACGTTCTCCGCCGCCACCGCTTCGCGCGTCACCACCCCGTGGCGTTGCAGAAGGGTTTGGGCCAGTGCGACACCGCGCTCGGTTGCGCCCGCAAGCTCCTCTCGCGAGGACGCGACCAGCGACCAACGGCCCTGCGCCCGGGGCGGCACCAGGCGCATCAGCGGGCGGCGCGGGTGACGGCGCACTGGGCCCAGAAACCGCAGCGGCTGGATGGTGTCGTTGGTCACCTCGCCGGCCCAGACGAGGTCGTACAGGGCGTCGACGACCTCGTCGAGCGGCACCCCGGGGCAGGCGTCGAGCAGATCGCGCGCGAAGGTGGCTCCGCGCTCGCGCAGGCGGGTACGGATGGCCGCATGCACATCGCTCTGCGGTGGATCGCTCGGCGGCGCCAGCAGGCGTCCGGCGTCGCTGCGAAGGAACAGCGCGATGCGGCCGTCGTCGCGACCCATCGCGCCCCTCCCCTGCCAGACCACCTCGCCGGCGGCGATCAGCTCGTCGAGAAGCCGGCCGTCGTAGGCCATCCGCGCGGGCAGGATGTCGCGCTCGAGCACGGAGAGCGCAACCGCCATCCCCTGGAGCTGCGTGATCACCTCCATGAGCCGGTCCGGACCGCGGGCGTCCGAGCCGACGCCCTGCCAGGCGGGCAGGAACCGCGCCAGCGTCTGGGCGGGCACGGCCTCGACCTCGCGGCGCAGCGCAGCCAGCGAGCGCCGCCGCAGCCGCTGCAACACCTCGGGATGGCAGTACTCCCGGTCGCCCCCGCCGGGGCGGAAGTGGCCGGCGATGATGTCGCCATCGCGGGTCAGCGTGGTGAGGATCTCGGTGACGCCCCCGACCGGGAGTGCCCAGCGCATCGCCACGTCGGCGGCCACGAAGGGCACGTGGGTCCTGGCGTAGCGGCGCACCAGGGCGCTCAGAGCGTCGGCGGTCAGCCCCAGGTGGGCGGCGGCGAGGCCGGGGGGCAGCGCCACACCGAGAGCGTCCCGGTAGCGTCCCGCGTCGTCCGCCGCAATGACGCGCTGCTCCCCGGCCAGCCGAACGCGGACCACGCGCCGCGTCCCCAGGAGCTCGTCGCGCCACACCGCGGTGATGCCGCGCGCCGCCGCCTCCTCGTCCGAGAGGTCGCCGACCAGGCGCATGACGTCAAGCGCGCCGTCGGCGTCGCGCGGGTGCAGCGTCTCGTCGAGCCGCTGCAGCTCCAGCTCGGTGGCATCGATGGCGTTGGGATCGAGCAGCTCACGGAGATCGTCGCTGCCGAGGAGTTCGGCGAGCAGCTCGCGGTCGAGGCTGAGCGCGTGGGCGCGCCGTTCGGCGAGCGGGGCGTCGCCGTCGTACATGTACTGGGCGATGTACTCGAAGAGGAGCGACGACGCCACCGGCGACGGTTGTGCGGTCTCCACCTCGACCACGCGGACCTGGCGGGCGCGTACCGCGCGCATGATCCCCGCGAGGGCATCGAGGTCGAAGACGTCGCGCAGGCATTCGCGGTACGTCTCGACGAGGATGGGAAACGACGGGTGGCGTGAGACGATCTGGAGAAGGCCGGCGCTGCGCTGGCGTTGCTGCCACAACGGGGTGCGCTGTCCGGGACGGCGCCGCGGCAGAAGCAATGCACGCGCAGCGTTCTCGCGGAAGCGCGACGCGAACATCGAGCTCCCCTCGAGCTGCTCGGTCACCTCGGCAACGACGGTGTCGGGATCGAGGAAGAGACCGGCCATGTCCGGGAGGCGATCCACTTCGGCGATGCGCAGCGCGAACCCGTCATCGCTGTGGATGGCCTGCACGTCGGAGCCGACCACGTCGCGCAGGCGCTGCGCAGCGACCAACGACCAGGGCGCGTGCACCCGCGCACCAAACGGTGTCAGCACGCACACCCGCCAGTCGCCGAGCTGGTCGCGAAACCGCTCCACCACCACGGTGCGGTCGTCGGGCACGGCGCCGGTGGCCGCGGCCTGGTCGGCGAGGTGGGCGACGAGGTTGCGCGCGGCGCGCTCGTCGAGTCCCGCCCGCGAGCGCAGCCGCTCCAGCGC
>NZ_JAEKNS010000162.1:0-21083 GCF_016464765.1 Candidatus Aeolococcus gillhamiae
CCGGGGTTCCGCAGCTGATGTTCAAGGCGTGAGACGAAGTTCGTTGTGGAGGCTGGGATTTCGGCACTTTGAGGCCGCGACGTCGTGTATCTACATGATCTCGCCCGCGAAGGCCCAGTCTGAGATCAGCTGGCGGGCAGCGTGAACTCGAAGTAGCGGGGCGGCTCAGGGAGGTCCAGGGCGGCCAGGATGGCGCCCTGACGCGCGTTGGTCAGGGTCCGCTGAGTCACCTGGCCGTGGCTGGTGGCGAGCGTGACCCGATGCATGCGGTCGAGCTCGTTGCGCAGGTTGCGCCAGGTGTCCTGGGTCGCGTTCTCGGCGATGCGGATGAGCAGCAGTGCCAGCCAGCAGAGCAGCACATGGGAGCGGATGCGCTCCTCCTTGCGATGGAAGACGGGGCGGAGGTCGAGCGTCGACTTCATGTCGCGCCAGCCCCGCTCGACCTCGAGCAACTGCTTGTAGCCGAGGGCGACGTCTTCGGCGGAGAGCGTCGGGTCACTGGTGCGCAGCAGGAACTTGCCGTCGAAGCGCTCCTCGGCACGGACCTTGGCCTGGTCGATGCGCAGGCGGCCGCCGGCGGTGATCCGGAGCCACTTGCGCAGCGCCGGCTTGGCATGGAGGCGGCAGGCTGCCTCCTCGCGCTTGTCGGCAGCGAGGGCATCGGTGTCGGCGATGACCAGCTCCAGCTGCCTCACCAGAGCTTGCCGCACGGCGCGATCACGCTCGGCCTGCTCGGGGTTGTGGCAGATGACGAAGCGGTCGCGCATGGTGCCGTCGTCGATGACCACCTCCTTGACTCGGAGGTTGGCCGCGACAGTGTGGAAGCGGCCGGGACGGGCCAGCGCAGCAGCCGCCTCGGCGGACTCACCGCGCAGCTTCTCGCCGAGGATGTAATGACCCCCGGCACGCTGCAGGTAGCGGCGATTCTCCGCCGAGGTGAAGCCGCGGTCCGCCACCCACACCACTCGGCTCAGCTTCCAGGCGCGGAGGTCGTCGCGCACCTCGCGGATCAGTGCGGAGTCGTTGGTGTTGCCCGGCCAGGTCCACACCCGGATGGGGATGCCGGTGCGGGTCACCGCCATGCCGATGACCACTTGAGGAAGGTCGGCACGGCTGTCCTTGGAGTGGCCGAAGGTGCGGAAGCCGATGGTGCGCTCTCCATCCTCGGCGCTGACGTCGTCCCCGTCGCTCTCGAAGTACGTCGAGGTGGTGTCGAAGAAGAGCAGGTCGACCTCCAGATCGAGCAGGTCGGCGACCGCCCAGTACACCGCCTGGGCCAGTTCGTCCTCGATCTCCAGGAGCCAGTCCATGGCGCGATAGCAGGTGTCCTCGTCGACCGCATCGAGACCACTGATGGCGACGCGCTCACCCACCCATTGCGTGGTGGCCAGCTTCGACAGCGGATCCAGGGCGCGGTTGGCGACGAGTGCGAAGAGCACTCGCTCGACGCGCGGGTCGAGCCTGCGGCCGTCGAGCAGCTGGCGCATGCTCGCGTCAATGCGCAGGCGGCGCCAGAGCTGATCGAGCACCCAGGCACCGCCGAGGTTGCGGGTGTCGAGGACATCGACATCCTCTCCGGCACTCGAGGTCATCGCCGCGGTCGGATCGAGGACGCGGCTGATGCTGCCGATCAGCCGCTCCAGCCCCGCCCGGTCCACCTGGTCGGTACGACCGAAGTTGTGGATGATCCTGGCGGTGGCAGCGCCGCTCTTTGGATGGCGCTCATTGTGGGCCAGCTGCAGGTATCTGACCACCCGGCCGTCCTTGTTGGTGCGGCGCGTCTCGCGAAGGTACATCTGCCTACGCAATGTACCACCAAATTAGATACCTAGTGTGATTACCGGGCTACTCGTGTGCCTACGGTTTCGGCTCCAAAGCCGCTCCCGAACACCTCGGCTGAACTCGAAATCACCTCGCCGAAGTTCGTCCAACCGGATTAGCTGCGGAACCCCGGTTGAGCACTCAGCTTGGAACTAGAAGAATTCACAGTCATAGCTGGCTGGCCACCCCGCCAAACGGCCTTCCACGGTCGTCGGGTGCGCCCTCGGCGTCCGCGCGGTGACATCATATCCAGGACGAAGGAAGCCGCGACGACTGTGCAACTGTCCAGCGCGGATGTCGTTGAAGCCTTTGCGTCGACCACGAGCCCGATGATGATCGCAGCATGCCCCCTCAGGCCTCCATCCGTCTCATGCAGATCGCGGCCGTCGCGCAGGGGACCCTGTTGGCGATTGCCGGCCTCATGCTGCTCGCCGCGGCGTCTGGGCCGCGCCCTCTGCTTTCCGAGGGTGCTGCACAACTGGGTGTAGGTGTGAGCGTTGCGATCGGTTGTGGTCTCATGGCAGTGTCCTTCTGCCTCGGTCGGCGTCCAGAGGCTGGCCGCAAGACGTTATTGGCTCTGGGACTCGTCGCCGTGGCGACGTCAATCGTCTTGTACTTTCCGGTCCTGATCGGGCTTGGTGTGGGCACCAGCGGAGGCATCGCGATCCTGGCGTGGCGAGGAGGGTCACCCAGTCCGTATGAAACCCCGCGGCCCACCCGACATGTTTCGGTACCGACGCGTTTGGCCCAAGCAGCGTCGGCTCTTCACGGCACCTGCCTGTTGCTCGCAGTGGGGGCGTTGTTGGGCGCCACGGGAGGGAGGAATCCTCTCGTGCCTGCCAGTGACGCTGTGACAGACGCATACCTGAACGGTCCGTTGGGGCTGATGTTGCTGACGGGCGCTTGTTACTGTCAGCGATCAGGCAAAACCGGCCAGTAAAGATCGGGTCAAAACCGGCCACCTGAGGTAGCTCCGAAGCCCGGCCACACTTTCTCCGCAAGGAGGGAGGAGCCGGTGGGGAACTACCTGAAGATGGCTGACAGACAACGGATTCTGGCGCTGCTGGAGTTGGGCTGGAGCCTGCGGCGTATCGAGCGGGAGACCGGAGTCCGGCGGGAGACGGTTGCGAGGCACGCGCGCTTGGCGCGTTCAAAAGCGGCCAACCTGATCGCCGGCTCTGGCGACGATCCCGCCGGCTACGTTGGCGTGGCTGGGCAGATGCGGCCAAACCCGATCGCCGGCCCAATGAGCGCCTGCGAGCCGTTTCGAGGTCTCATCGAGGCGGGCGTGGGGCACGGTCTGACGGCGCAGCGAATCTGGCAGGACCTCTGCGCTGAGCACGGCTTCAGCCACGGGTACCTCTCGGTGCAGCGCTTCGTGCGTGGGATTCGGCGGCGGCGTCCCGAGGTTGCCGACGTCATGGAGCACCCACCGGGCGCAGAAGCGCAGGTGGACTACTTCCAGAGCCCGGCGCTGGTGCTCAACCCGGCGACGGGAAAGTGGGCACGGCCGTGGATCTTCCGGATGACGCTCTCCTGCTCGCGCCACGGGTACGAGGAGCCGATGTGGCGCCAGGAGGCCCATGGCTTCCTGCGTGCCCACGAGCACGCCTTCCTCGCCTTCGGCGGCGTGCCCAAGGTGGTGCGCCACGACAATCTCAAGGCGGCGGTGGTGCGCGCCTGTCTCTACGACCCCGACGTCAACGTTCTCTATGAGTCGTTCTCGAAGCATTGGGGCTTCGTCCCGCTGCCGAGCCGGCCGAGACATCCAGAGGAGAACGGTGTCCAGGAGCGCAGCGGCGGGTATGTCAAGAGCAACGCGCTGCAAGGCCGCCGCTTCGACAGCCTCGACGAACTGACGGCGTATCTGCAGCACTGGAATCGCAGCGTGGCGCAGCTGCGCATCCACGGCACCACGCGGCGCCAGGTGATCACTGACTTCCTGGAGCGAGAGCGGCCGGCGTTGCAGGCATTGCCAGGTGAGCGCTTCGCGCTCTTCGAGGTGGGAACACGGACGGTTCACGCCGATGGCCACGTCGAGGTGGTGGGCGCCTTCTACTCAGTGACGCACACTCTGGTGGGCAAACGGGTGCGGGTGCACTGGGATGAGCATCTGGTCCGTGTTTTCGACGGCACGACGTTGCTGGCCGTACACAGCCGCAAAGAGGCCGCCACCTGGTCCACGCGCGCGGAGGATCGGCCGGCGCACAAGCCGGCCCGCACCGAGGCCTATGAGCAACACCTGCTCACCCGCTGTGAATGCATCGGGCCGCGGGCACTAGCGTGGGCCAGCGAAGCGGTGCGGGTGCGCGAGGTGCGCAGCTACCGGCTGCTGCAGGGCATCGTCTCGTTGACCCGCAAGCATCCACGGGAGCGCGTGGATTGGGCCTGCGGCGTGGCCTTGGGGGCGCGCAGCTTCCGATACCGCACGGTGCAACGGCTGGTGGAACAAGCCGCTGCCAACGCCGGCGCGTTGGTGCAACTCACGCAGCAGCACGAGCTGATCCGCCCCCTGGACAGCTACGGATCGCTGGCATGAACGCACCAGCAAAGCCACACCAACGAAACGCGTGCCGCTGTGCGGCTCTGAGAAGCCCCGAACGACACCACTATGACCACTGATACCTGGGAGAAGGACATATGCACGACCTCGATAGCCGCCTCCGCCATCTGCGACTCACCGGTATGGCCGAAGCGCTGCCGGCTCGCAACCAAGAGGCCATCGGCAACAACCTCGCCCACGTGGACTTCCTGGCGCTGTTGGTGGAAGACGAGCTGACACGACGACGCGACCGGCTCTTCGCGCGGCGCATCAAGCAGGCGCGGTTGCCGCAACTGAAGACGCTCCAGGACTTCGATTGGACCTTCAATCCAACGATCCCCAAGGCGCTCATCCTCGACCTGGCGACGACGCGCTTCGTTCGCGAACATGCCGGCGTGCTGCTGGTGGGGCCGCCGGGCGTTGGCAAGTCCCACATCTGCATGGCTCTGGCCCTGGCCGCCATCGAGGCGGGGCACACCGTCCTCTACCGCAGCGCCTTTGACCTCGCCGAGGACATGTCTGAAGCCGCCGCCACGGGGACGCGCAAGGCACTGGTACGGCAGCTCGGCCGCGTTGATCTGCTCTGCATCGATGACCTGGGGATGCGCACGCTGCCGTCCAGCGCCGCAGAGGATCTCCTCGAGGTGGTGACACGCCGTTACGAGGGCGGCGCCACCATGTTCACCTCCAACCGCCCACTCGAGGATTGGGGGACGGTGCTCGGTGACACCGCCGCGGCCGGTGCGCTTCTGGACCGCTTCTTGCACCACGCCGAGATCATCAAGATCCAAGGAAAGAGTTACCGGATGCACGATCGGCAACGCCAACGCTCACCCGGCAGCTTGACCTCCAAGGCCAGCTAACGACATGATCACCACGCTCCTCGGGTGGCCGGTTTTGACCTGATCGCGCGTGGCCGCTTTAACCCGATCGGTGACACTTGTTACGCAGCAACGCGGCCTGTACTCGGACGCACCATGCTGGCAGTGGCCGAGTTCGCGGCGCTTCTGGCCTCGGTTCTGTTGAAGGTGCCTCTGCTCATTGTTCTGGACGTATTCCTAAGTCTTGTTGCGGAAGGCTTGCTTTGGTACAGCCGCGATGACAGGGTGCGGACACCGTCGGCGGGCGGTCGAGCTTGGATGCGAATCCCGCTTTTCGGGGTTGTGATGACGGTCATCGTCGCCTTCTTTGGGTTTGCGATCGGCGCTGACGCTGCAACGGACCGGGCGCACCCCGACGCGCCACTTCCGTGGATCGGCGGTGTTATAGGCGGGGTGATGGCACTTACGGCCTCCGTGTCGATCATGTTTTGGTTGGCCAACCGGCAACAGCGTGAGGCAAGAAACAGGAACGCCTCCTACGTGTCCCAGTCCGGTGGTTACGGCTCCTGAAACGCCAGTCTTGCGAACCACCAGCTGGGGCGGGTGACGTTCGGCGGTGGCTGTGGACGAGTGGGCTAGTTCAGGGCGACCCCAAGCCGCCCCATGACAGTCCGCCGGCGGGTGCAGGTGGCCGGGCGTGGAGGTGTAAGTGAAGTTGTCCGACTTTGAGTGAGGAATATCTGCCACGCTGGCCATCCTCACCGGAGAACTGGCGCACTTCATCGCAAAGCCCGACACTGCGATCGCATGGCTCGAACCCGGCGATCTCCCCGGGAGCCGCGCGGGCGCGGACTGCGGTCCCGTCGATCGAATAGGCGCGGCACAGGCACGGCCTCGGCCCAGCCCGGGGGACTGACAGCCGGCGAAGTCGGCACCGTACTGCGTGCACGCGCCAACGAGCAGCGGCGACGGGTCGTCGATGTGAGTCACTGGCTCTCCCGACGGCTGTCTCGGTCTTAGCGGTGGCAACTGCCTCTTGGCCACACTGGTTGCCGCCACCGGGCTGCTCTGGCTTATACCTCGTCGGAGGCGCCGCGAGCGCTGCACCGTGTACGGGAACCGAGGCCGGTAATGGCAAATGCGGTGCAAACCTTGCGAACGACCGGGCCGAGACTTCGGCGTTCGCGGCGATCCGCCGCGGGCCGTTTTTGCATTCGAACCCAGGCGATAGCTTAAGGAGTTCGTACGCCGCAGACCGCCCGGATCCGCCCCGTAGGGTGTCAGGTGCGGTGTCAGCATCCGCGGCCGGCGGGAATGAGCTGATGTCAGACTCGACTTCATGGCGGCCTTGACGAGGAGGATTCGGTACTTCTTGCCGGAGCTGTTGGTGGGCGTGGCCATTGGCCTGTGTTTGTTCGGGCTCCTCGGCCCTCTCGGCCGCTGCAACATCTCGCCCTGCACGCTTCATCCACCGGCGCCAGGTCAGTTCTGCATAGCCATACTCATCATCGGCCCGTGTCCTGTCACCGCGTCGTTGGTTGCCGTGGCGGTTGGGGGTGCGGCGAGTGCCGCTCTTGCAGTCCGCCTTGGCAGGTTGTGGCGGCGCCGACGCCTGGCAGAGACGGAACGCCGCTCCGGTATGCTGTGAGAGTTGCGGAGGGAGAGGGATTCGGACCCCGGACGCTTGGCGGGGACTGCGGTTTTCAAGTTCCGGCGCGCTCCGGTCGCCGGCGTTCATGGGCGCACGTGCGAGTTCGGATTCCCGGAAGAAGACCGGCCGGCGTAAACGCCGGTAAGTGCCGGTGCTCGTCAAGGAGGGTGTCATGCCCAAGGTGGTCGGGGTGGGCAACCGAGGGCATCCGCGTCCACGATGAGGCCTGCCGGTGCCTGAGTTCGCTGGAACTAGGCGAGTGGAAGAAGCGTTGATATCGTGAGCTACATGGCCCCCAATCCGCGATCCAAGCTGTTTGCGGTGGCGCTGATGGCACTAGTCGGAGGATGCGCGCCGAACGCCTCGACGACTGGCCTGCCCACGCCGAGGCCGACGCAGACAGCATCGCCGGTGCCCCTACCAAGTTGCAGCGCAGTTGCGATTCCGTCAGTGACTCCACCTCCAGATGCGCTGATCACGCTGCCCCCTGCCGCCAACACCGTAACGGTCACCAGCGCAGACGCGGGAGCCACAGTATTCCTGACCACGCTGCAGCACTTGGTCGTCGAGGTCGGGTTTCCTGGACCTCCTCCGCGGAGCGGGAGCGGGACATCTCAGGGTACCGAGGCCTTCTGGACAATTCCCCAAGCCCCTTACCCCGGGCCTCTCTACCGCGAAGGCTCGAAGACCTGCCCCGGTGGAAACTCGCTTGCCGTGTTCAGCGCCGTAGGAACCGGCGGAACCACGGTGGGCGCAACGACTGATGCGCCGTACCTTCACACGCAGCCCGCCTGCGAGATCGCGCAGCAGGGTATCGAGATCTACGTTGTGGTCCGACCCCAATAGCCCTCGTCGTGATTGCGGACACTTCCGGTCTACCAGCTTGGGCTGGGGCAACTGGGACTGACCCCCCGTGAATGCGCGTAGAGGTCCGATGGCTCAACCCGACCCGGGGTCGTACAGTCCCCTCGTGCACAACCCACCGGAGACTGTTCAACGACAAGCGGAGCTGCTCGCGAAACTCGATCCACCGCGGCAAGCTCTGGCCGCTGTGCCATTCGTTACCGGGCACGGCATCGGCCTCAGGAAGGACGCCTTTCAGCGCTTGCGGAACGGTGGCGGCGGCCCGGAGTCCGTCCGACCGGAGGATCTCGTCGTCACGGTTACACTCGCCACCCAGGAAGCGCTCGAGCGTGCCCGGCCACACATCGACAGCCTGTTGAGTGGCGTGCCCCACGAATACGACGTCGGTCAATTTGTTCCGCTGTGATCCAGTCGAGCTGGGGACTGGCGACCACGTCACCGGACCAGCAGATCGCTGTGGGTGACCGACACGAGTTGTTGAACGTGCCGAACCTTGCCCTCGGACCTTCAGACCGCCCTGCCACACGAATTGCCCGTGCGATTTAGTTCCTCAGCAACGCTGATGGCGACGCTTTCCAAGCCAGGAGCAGCGGCCCCGCAGACGCCAGCCCACCACCGAGGACCGAGACCGCCAGCGCGGCACAGGACGCTGCTGCGGTCGGCGCGACGGCAGCTCCGAGTACCCAGCCGGCGAGCGCGACGCATGCAGCAGCGGCTATCCCTCCGACGAGCCCCATGACCAATGCCTGAATGACCGCAACAGCGGCGACGGTTCGCCGATGCCAGCCGAGCGCGCGCAGAACAGCCAGATCCGACTGTCGCTCGAGGTAGCTGAGGGTGACAATCTGCCCCGCTGCGACCACCCCGACGACCAGGACCAGGGCACCGAGCACAACATGAAATCCGCGGAGCTGGCCGCTGACAACTGTGCCGAGGAGGCTGGCGTCGACCTCCCCGCCAAAACTCGTCGAGATGAGCACAGCACCGCCGATGAGCGCGCCGCCCAGGCCAACCGCTCCCGCTCCGAGGAGCGCCTCCGCCCTCCACGCGCCGATCATTTCCCGTATCGCAAAGCCAACCAGAGACGGGGCGCGCGAGCGGCGGCGCGACCGTCGTGACGGTCGTAGAGTTTCCACCACGCTCGACCGACTGATCAGGAGGGCCGGAACTGCGGCGGCAAGAGCAGCGACGCCAATGGCAACGAGCGGGCTGAGGGCGAGTTGCCAGCCCACGGAGCCAGTGTGGAGGCGGCCCGCCACAATCACATCGACGAGTAGGGCCGCGACACCGACCACGGCCGCGAGCGTCACCGTCTCCATCTCGACAAGCAGGACGATGCGACCGGGCGACCAGCCGAAGGCCCGCAGCACGCCGAACTCGTGACGCCGTCGTCGCGCTGAGCTGTATGTGGTTTGCCCCACAAGAATCGCGGCGCCGAGAAGCACGATGGCGAACAGCGCCAGGTTCGCCCGCCCGACCGTGGTCACGAAATCGACCACGACACCCTTGACGCTCCACCTTTCTGTGACGGTCAGGGCAGGTCGGCCAAAGTTTCCCGCAGGGAGGTCGACGCTCACTGCCGTTTGCGCCGAGCCTTTGACGATGTCGACGGCAAGTCCGGTCGCCGCGTGAATATCGGCGGCTACCCGGGCAAGGCGCGCTTCCGACAGCGGGCCCGGCTGCTGCACATTGGCCACCCGGATTCGAATCGCACTGATGAAGGCGGCCCCGGGACCACCTGCGAAGCGGGCTGGGTCGGCGAAGTACGCGGCGCCGTCCAGGGTTGTGAGCAGGGCCGGCGGCGGATTGACGTACCCAGCGACCGACCTGGTTGCGCCGAGATGGCGTCCGTCACTCGTGGTCACCGTGGCAGGGGCGAAGCCAGCCAAACTTGCCACAGACGAACCGACGCCGCTGAGGCATTGCGAGTCGAAACGGCCAACGATCTGCCAGCGGTTCGGCGGCTGAAGTGTCGGCTGGCCTTGAGGAGTGGCGGCCCCGCTGTTGACAAATTCATGCGCGATGATGGCGCGTACCCATGTGTCCTGCGCCTCGGGTGGCACGACCACGGCGTTACCGAATGGGTTGTTGAACACGGAGAGATCGGGTGGCACCGACCGCGCCGCCAGGTGGTCCGCACCGACCACTCCATAACCGACGGGTCCGGGGACTTGGAGGGGGCTGAGGTTGTAGTAACTGCCCAGGCCCTGGGTCAGAAAGCCTTGAAAGAGTTGGTCGGCGGTGGTGGCGTGAGTGGCTACGGACGACCACGTGCCGAGTGATGCAGGGTCCGCTCCCGCGAGGATCCTCTGTGGATCGCTCGCCGCATCGACCCGAACCGACACGGTTTCGTCGATGGAGCTGGTGGTGCTGGCCAGGACCGGAATGGCCGGTCCTGTGTCGCCGGCGAGCCGGGGACTGTCCCCCGCCTGCAGGTAACGGCCGGACCGGACACAGCCGGCGGCGCCGTCGAGAGCGGCTTCTGCCGTCGGGTCGACACCGGCCAGAAGGATCGGTTCGTTGAACGACACGAACGTGGTCGCGGCGGCAGGCGAGCCATCGGTGGTACTGCCGTCCTCGCAGCTCACCATCCCTGAACAGGCGATGGTGATCGAGCCGATGCGCAGTTCCGTGATCCCGCCCAGTCCTGTCGCCAGGTGTCCCGTCGGCGCCACCACGAGATATCGCGTTGTGGTGGGAAAGTGCGACAGGCCGGCGTCCCCAACGGCGCTCTGGCTGATGCGGAACACTGAGATGAGGTGGCCCGCGACTTGGCTCTGGAGGTCAAGCGTCGTCCCGGCCGGCCAATTGACAAAACCGACAACAGCGATGGGCGCCGCGACCTCGACGCCGGGAATGTGCCGGATGAGACCTAGCTGATCGCTGGTGATGCCGCCCACCAACCCCGACAGGTAATTCGGCCGAATCAATCCCTGGCTCTTCTCCAAGCTGGTCAGGGCTGCTGTGGGGCGCACGAGGAGATCAAACGGGCTGGGCCACTGCTTCTCTGCATCGCCGCGCAAGGTCGCTGCCGCTGTCTGCGATGTGCTGGCAAGAAGGATGAAGCCCAGGATGGAGGTGAGTAGTCCTGCCGCCGCGAAAGCAGTTGCGACTCGCTGCGCGACCAGCTGACGCAGCGCATATCGCCACACCCTATTCGAGGACCCGGGTGCGCACCGCCCCGCCAAGGTCGCGCCCGGGTTCCACGTCGAGGCTGCCGTCGACCAAGCGCAGACGACGATCGGCAGCCGCCGCGACGGCCGCGTCGTGCGTGACGATCATCAGGGTCAAGTTGCGCTCCTGACGCAGACGATCCAGCAGGGCCAACAGGTCGTCGGTGGCACCCCCATCCAGATTGCCCGTCGGCTCGTCTGCGAGCAGCACTTCGGGATCTCCCAATAGCGCGCGGGCCAGTCCGACCCTCTGACGCTCGCCCCCTGACAGACGGGCAGGTGGGAAGTCCATCCGCGTCTCCAGGCCCACAGCGACGAGGAGGTCCCGAGCACGCACCTGCAGTTGGCGTCTGCGTCCCCAGGGCAGGCGCGCGATGACGACGTTCTCAAGCGCCGTGAGACCGGGCAGAAGATGGGAGTCCTGCAGGACGATGCCGAGCCTCTGGCCGCGGAACGCCGTGAGCGCTCGATCGGTACTCGAGTCAAGCGCGGTGCCCAGCACTGTGATCGAGCCGGTCGTCGGGCGGTCAAGTCCAGCAACGAGGTGGAGCAGCGTGCTTTTGCCGGAGCCGGAGGGGCCGGTGAGCGCCACCGCCTCGCCGCGGCTGACCGACAAGCTCACCCGCCGCAGCGCCAGAACCAGCCCTCCCGGCGTGCGAAAGGTGCGGCTGACTCCCTGGAGAGAGATGACCTGCTCAGCGCGTCTATCCATATCGGGCCAGTCGACGACTCTCGTGCGTCGCCTTGGGCAGGGCTACCACCGCCGGCGCTCGGTCACGAAGGGACGCGGCCCAGCGGAGATCCGCCTGCGCCCGGTGAATTTCGGCATCGATCGCCTCCCTCCCGAAGCTCGCGCCGGCTTCAGCTCGCAACTGGCGCAACTCAGCCAGGCCGGCGCTCCGCTGCTCGATGATGGTGGTGACCACGTCGGTGAATCGCTTGGGAGCGACGACGCGCGCTACAGCGAGACGAAGCACGTTCTCGTCGGGGTCGTCGGACTCGTAGAGCCACCGCTCAGCCGCCGCCCGTCCCGCAGGCGTCAGGGACAGCAATTGCCGGTCGGGCAGAGTCTGCTGGCGGATACGACGGCTGCTGAGCAGGCCGTCGCGCTGCATACGCCCGAGCGTCAGGTATACATGGCTCGCGCTGGTGACCCACAGCGGACCGAGCTCACCCTCAAGAGTGGCCTTCAGGCGGTAACCATGCGATGCGCCCTCCAGCAGAAGAGCGGCCAGCGCCCCCCTGAGACCCACCGTGTTACGCGGCCTCGCCGCATCCGTGACTACTCACGCGGTGACTATATGGACGCCGTCCCGCGGCGCGCAAGTACCTGTTCTGTGTGATCGGCTCCAGGTCGCGGAAGCAATGCGTGGACGAGTGGTTCCGACGGGTTATGGAGCAGGGCGGCGGCCGTAGTCAGTAACGATGAGGATTTCAAGCTGGGGCGGGTGTCGTACACGGTTGACCGCGGACGGTCGGATGAGTTACGGCTGCCTGATCTGGCTGTCCGCAAGCAACCGCGGACGGCTGCCTACGTCCGCGCAGGGAGGTGCCAACGAAGGCGGCACGTACCAAGGGCGAGCATTCTGGCGTGACCCCGTCAGGGGGTCGGCTCAACTTGCGAGCGTGGTCTCCGGCTTGGCAAGCGTTGCCTACTTGGTTCAGGCACGGAAGGATCCGATCTCTAACCACCAACCTGTTGAGAGCTGAGCTTTGGTGGCGGAGGAGGAGTTCGACTTACGCGTGGCTTGACATCCACCGCAGTTTTCAGGGTGCCGTCCGGGGGCGCGTGGGGCTGGCGCGCGAGTTCGGGTAGCTGGTGTAAGAGAGCACGAAAGGTGCACAGAGTTGAGCACAAAAAGTGCACAGCTCAGGGTCACGCGACCATAGCACTCCCTCCCTTGGCGCGTTGTGCGGCGTCGTAGCGTCGCATCCGGTAGCTGTGCCCCTTGATGTTGATCACGGTGGCGTTGTGCAGGAGGCGGTCCACGATGGCGGAGGCAACCACGGGATCCGCGAAGACCTGGTTCCAGTCGCCGAAGCCGCGGTTCGAGGTCAACACGATGGAGCCCTTCTCGTAGCGGCGGCTCACCATCTGGAAGATCCAGTTGGCGGATGCCTGGTCCAGCGGCAGGTAGCCAAGCTCGTCCACCACCAACACCGAAGGCCCCGTGTAGGTGCGCATCTTGTAGGCGGCCGTGCCTTCGAGATGAGCGGACTGGAGGTTGGCCACGAGGTCGGCGGCAGACGTGAAGTACGTGCGGTATCCAGCCTCGGTCGCTGCGATCCCGAGCGCGATCGCCAGGTGGCTCTTGCCCACTCCCGGTGGCCCGAGCAGGATCACGTTGCGACGTTCCTCAACGAAGCGCAGGGTGGACAGCTCGGCCAGCACCGTCCGGTCGAGCGAGGGCTGGAAGTCGAGGTCGAAGTCGGCGAGCGTCTTGTGGATCGGATAGCGCGCGAAGCGCAGGCGGCCGCGCAATCGCCGAGCGCGGGTGGCGTCAGCCTCAATGGCGAGCAAGCGCTCCAGCACCTGCGTCGGTGAGGCCTTCTCCCGGAGCCCGCGGTCGAGCTCATCGGCGAGGTGCTCGGCGGCGGCGCTCATCTCGAGGTAGGCGAGGTGCTCGCGCAACCGCTGGTAGGCGCTGGGCTCCGAGGTGCTGATGGTCGCGTGGTCCTGCTCGCGCGCCTCCTGGGCCCGCACCGCGGCAGGCGTCTGCACCGTTCGCTCAGGGCGCGCGTTTCTGGCGGTCACAGCGCCACCTCGTACTCGCTGAGCGGTCGCACATCCACCTGGTCGCCGAGCTGGCGCTGGGCGGCGTCGACGACGTGCAGGATGGGCCGAGCGACGTCATCGCCAGCGAAGCGCTCGAGCACGTGGGCGGGAACGGGCATCAGCAGACGACGCTCCTCGGCCCAGGCCTCGCCGATGATGCGGCCGGTGGTGCGATGCCGCCGGGGCAGGATCACCTCACGGATCCACTGCGCGGCGAAGGCGTCGTAGTCAGCGAGGGTGGGGCGACGTGGCACCACCTGGCCGGTGAGCCAGCACAGGAAGCTCTCCTCGATCTCGCGGTTCTCGCGCTCGACTTTGCCCTTGGTCTTGGCCCGGTACGGCCGGCACGCCCGCGGCACAGTGCCGAGCAGCTCGCACAGGTCCACCCACTCCGGGACGAACAGCGGACCCTGGCCGCCGTGGTTGCAGAACACGGTGTCGCGGTCGGTGAGCAGCTCGCGGGTCACCCCGCCGAGGTCATCGAGGCAGCGCACCAGGCGCTCGAAGCTCACCTCACGTGTGCAGCTGCTGGCGATGCGAATGGCCGGCATCCGGCTGCTGCCGAGGATGGTCACCATCGCGTGCAGCTCGACCAGGTCATCGCCGAGCGGCCACCTGCCCAGATGCTTCCAGTCCGCCTGGGTCTGCACCCCGGGCAGCGTCTCGAACCGGACCTCGGGCTCCCGCACGAGCGCCGGGCGCAGTGGCCGCACCTGGCGCAGGAAGGTCCAGTAGCTGCCGGCGTACCCATAGCCGGCGCAGAGCTCCCTGTGCAGGTCGGTGCTGCGAATCACCGGGCACACCGCCAGCCGGCGCTCGATGTGAGCCAGCTGTGCCGCCGTGAACGGGTGCCACGGCGCCCGGTGCGGATACTGGCGCGGCTGACCCGCCTCCAGTTCGCGGGACACGGTGCGGCGGTTGATGTTGAAATGCCGGGCGAGAGCGCTGACGCTCCAGCCGTGCTGGCGCAGGACGTGCAATTCCATCCACAGTTCCTCAGACTCCACGAAGGTCCCTCTTGGTGCTGGTGGCTTCGAACACCTCCCAGCTTGCCCGGAGGGACTTCCTCTTTTCCGATCACGAACAGGTCCGAACCGCCCCCGAGGACCTGTGCACTATTCGTGCTCAGAACTGCGCACTATTCCTGCTCACCTACAGCTGGCGGCATGGTGCGGCCCGAGTTCGCCGTAGCGCGCCAATGGCCGTTGGCGAAGGTGTCTGCGAAAGTGTCAAGCGCCCACTCGGGAACCAGTCGAGCTGCAGGTTGGCGCGACGGAAGTCCCTCATGGCGATGTCCGCATCTGGACGGCGTCGTCCTGGCTCAGGCTGTGCGTCCAGGTGTGGAGGGCGTAGCGACGGCCCTTGTCCTCGACCATGATCGGTTTCGCCTCGGTCCGTTCGTAGCCAACGCGTCGCGCGACAGCAATGCTGGCGAGATTGTCCGGTTCAGCCGTCAAGTACACCGTGGTGATGCCCATGCGGTGGGCGAAGCTTGTTAGCAGACGAAGGCCTCGGGCGGCCACTCCCGTCCCGCGGTAGGCGGCCCCAACCATGTAGCCAATGCTGGCCGTCTGTAGGGTGAAGCTGACTTCGCCCTGCGGTAGGTCCTCCTCGTCAGTGATGGCCAGTTGCAAGCGACTGCCATCTAACCTGGCTTGTCGTGCATGCTCGATGAAGTCCTGAGCCGCAGCCTGGTCAAATGGAGACGCGACTGGGAGCCGATAGGCGATGTCGGGGTCATCGAATAGCGCAACGATCGCGCTGACGTCGGCGCTGGTCCACTCGCGGAGGACCAAGCCCTCGCCGCTGATCGGGATACCTGCCCATAGCCGATCGCCTGAACCCGTCATCGGCCCAGTATCCCGCAGGTAAACCATGAGAACTCCCAGTTGGGAATGGCGATGGCCGCAGGCGGTTGGGAGCACCCAGCGCGCGTTCGGGGCGTCCCGTAGTGGCAGTCGCGTGCGTCCGCGGGTGGCTGGCGGTGGTCGCACCTGAACCCTGCAATGAGGGATTTAGGGTTTGTGGATGCTTACCCCGCGACGTTCACCGACCAACTCACGATAGCGCGCAACTTCGACGTCGGGTCGTCGTTGCTGACGACGATTCGGTAAACGCCAATCTCGGTGGCTACGAAGAGGCGCGTCTCGTCCTCCGCCTGCCCCAGGCGAGTGGGAAAGGACGTAGTATCTCCAAGGGCTCGCGGTCGGGATCTCGACCTGCCCGGATGGCGTGATCAGGTAAACGCCAGGCAACGTGGCACCTTCGCCGCCCGGGGGCAGCTTCCCATTCTGAGCGTCGGCTTGGGCCTTCTCCGACGCGATCACTGCCGCGTCGACCACTGCCCCTTGATAGTGCGTTCGTACCTGCAACGCGCGCGGGGAGACCCTGAGATCCACGATCGCGTAAGTCGTGCCTGCGGCTGTCTGGGAGGGCGGGTTAGATAGAGAGCGAGCGCCTCCAGGGCGGACGACGGTGTGGAGGTCAATTCCGCCAACAGGGTGACCTTGTGGACCGTTGAAGGGCACGTGAAGCGTCAGTCGCGCGCTTCCCACGTGGGTGGCGGCAGCGCGGAGCGGCTCGAAAAAGATCGGGTACGGCCCTACGCCGATGCCTTCGCCGCCGACTTCCCTGTATGACTGCCCAAACTGATCCGTGACGAAGATCGTGCCCATACTGATAGCCGGGGCTGGTTGGCCAGGATGACCGACGGGTAGTCCTTCGATGTCCACGAAGAGCACGGTCTCAAGTGCGTCCGCGTAACTCCCTGCCACGGTCGCCGTGACGCCGGAGAACGAACCCTTGACATTCGTGCCCTTGACGTCATTGGATCCCAGGCCGGCGGCACCCAGCGTGGCTTGAGACAGAGCACCGAGCAGGGGAACATTGGCCAGAGCACGCGCGTACCCTGGCACGAAATCCGCGATGACCAGATTCACAGCGAGCAGCCAAACCATCGCCGCCAAGCCCACGATCGAACGCCGCCCACGACGTCGGCGAAGACCAGGGCGACGGCCTCGCGGCGCGAGCGCCACAACCACAGACAGTCCCTGTGGGAATGGGATATCCAGGCGTGACAGCCGGTCAACGAGGGTGCTCCTTCCGCCGTCCGCTCCGGTAGACGATGTCATTGCTGTCCCTCCAAGGCACGGTGCAGCTGCATAAGGGCACGCTTCAGCGCCATCGAGACGGCCGTCGGACGCATCCCGAGCTGTTCGGCAATCTCCAGGTTGGACAATTGCGCCCCAAAGCAGAGCGCGATTACGGTTCTCGACTTGCGTGGTAGATCACGCACTGCAGCCAAGATCTCCGCGTCGCGGAGACGGTTCAGGACGGCCAACTCCACGGGATCGTCGACGTCGTCCTTTGCTCGAGACGCGGCGAAACGATCCCAGAGGGCCGCCCGCCGAACCGACGCGCGACCTGCATCCCGAGCGGTGTTGACGACGATGCACCACAGCCACGAATCGAGGCTACCCTTGAGGGATCAAATCGCTCCAAGCTCCGGACTGCCTTGATGAGCGCCTCTTGTGCCAGGTCCGCGCTGTCTTGGTCGTTCTTCATTACCATCGCGGCGAAGCGGTGCACGCGGGCGGCGTACGTCCTAGCGAAGGTGTCGGGGCTCAAGTAGGGGAGGCCCCGCACCTTGCCGTCGCTGCCGGTAGTACCCACGTCGGAGGGATCGAGCATCTCTACCCCATATAACGCTCGGCGGTCGGCAGAAATCACATCCACCGGCTGGAGCGGCTGGACGCGTCTAGTACGAGGAGCCCACCGGGGTCAGCGTCAGCGACCAAGCCTCCGAGACCTTCTGAGGATAGGTCGGCGCATGGACAACCACACAGTTGGACATCGCCGGTGATTCGCAAGGAAACGGCACCGACGATTGCGTCGACAACGCCTCTCGATAGCAGGAGCCGGACCACGTCCCGGCAGTGAGGGATACCGCCCCTCGGGAATCCAGCCAGTCGTGCTTGCCGCCGTCAGTGCTGAACTGGAAGGACTGACAGGCCGAGGTCAGCGCATAGTCGTAAGTGCCCGCGGCAGCAATGAGCACAGTCCCGTGATCTATCGCGCTGGTCGCGCGAATTGACCCTGGAGAGTGCGGCGCTGCACTTGAGCACGCCGGCAGGGAGATCGCCGACGCGGTGAGAAAGGCCATGAGCACTAGCCGCACCCTTGAGAGCATGCGGCCAGAGTAGAGGGCTGTTCGCCGAATCACCACACGGTCCTGTCTCCACCGCCGGGCGCCAGGCGATGCTGTGTCATCCTTCACGGCGATCAACTGCCGGTGGGACATGTCCACCCGAGCTCGTGGGAGAAGGGTCGGTCGGTGTCCGACGACCCCTCGTACCTCAAGGTCAACGTATGCGAGGAACCGTTCCGAGAAGACCTCGTCCTGCTCGCCCAACACCATGGCGGTGACCGCCAGTTCGTGCCGAGCCGGTGGACCAGAGGCTCTAGCCGGAAATGTTCGGTCCTCCGGCTACGCGCGGGCCAGAGGTCGAGCCGGGGAACCCGAACCCTGGCAATCCAAAGGCGAAGAGCAGGGCGCTTGACGCGGACGCTCAAGGAGGTGTGACAGCTGGTCGGGCGCCAACCACAGAGAGCCCAGGGCCTTTGACGTCGCCGCTCTCTTCAGGAATGTGTGGACGGCGGTGATGTGCGCTCAAGGTCGCGGTGCTAACGTGCTCTGCGCTATGGGCAGGGTGCGACTCGCCGCCGTTGGGCTGGTCGGAGCCCTCTCGCTCACTCTCAGTGGTAGCGGCGTGACCGCCGTCCTCGGCAGCGGACGTCCGTCTCCCAGCCCCCAGCTCGTCGCGCTGTCCCGCCCAGAGCAGGCCGCCGCGGCGGAGCGCTCTTTCGCCGACGATCTCGTCGCGGCGCTGAGCAGAGAACGGGACGGCAACGTCGTCCTCTCCCCCGCGAGCATCTTCGACGTGCTCGCCCTGCTGGCTCCGGGTGCCCAGGGCAGCACCGCGACTCAGCTGGACCGTGCCCTGCACGCCACTGGCTCTCCGCGGCAGTTTGTCGCCGACCTCATGGGACTCGAGCAACACCTCGGGACCGCCGGCGGCACGGTGACCATGGCCTCCGCAGCCTGGCTGCAGCAGGGCTACCCGCTCGGCAGCGCTTATCGCCAGCTACTGACGGATGCCGGGGCTCCGCCCCAGATCCAGGACTTCAGGAATAACCCGGATGGGGCGCGGCAGAGCATCAATCAGTGGGTGTCGGACCAGACCAACAGACGCATCGACGACCTGTTCGCGCCGGGAACCATCCGGGCGACCACCCGTCTGGTCCTCGCCAACGCCGTGGCGCTGCAGGCGACATGGCGAACACCGTTTCCCCAACAGAGTACGCAGAGCGCGCCCTTCGCAACACCCACTGGATCGCAGTCCGTGTCCATGATGCGATTGCTCGCGCCGCTCGACTACGTGCAGACGGCACAGGCCCAAGCCGTCCGTCTCCCCTACAGCAGCGGCGGTCTCGATGCCTTGGTCGCCCTCCCCAACGACCCCACCGTGAACCCCCTCACGCTGCTGCCCGAGCTGTCGGCGACTGCGGTCCCGTTCTCATCGCACATGGTCGCCCTTGCCCTGCCCCGATTCCAGACCGACACAACGCTCGACCTCCAACCCACCCTCGGTGAGCTCGGCCTCGGCGGCCTGTTCGCCCATCCCGACCTCTCCGGGATTGGTGGATTGCCGGGCGACCTGCGCGTCGATGCGGCTGTGCACAAGGCGTGGATCTCCGTCGACGAAACCGGCACACAGGCGACGGCCGCGAGCGGCGTCTCCGTCGGCACCACCGCCGCGCCGCTCCGCCAACTGGTGAGCATGACCGTCGACCGCCCGTTCCTCTTCGTCGTCGAGGACAGTGCCACCAGTGTGCCGCTCTTCGTGGCGAGGATCAACGATCCGGTCGACCCGGCCTCTCCCTGATCGCCGCCGCAGGACAGGCTCCGCCTGGTGTGCGCGCGGCCCATCGCGTGCCCAGGGCCCGACCTGCTAAACGCCACGGGAGCAGACAGGATGGTGTGCGAGTTCATGGGACTCGCACACCCGGGGCTTGGCGACCCCTGGGGTTTTCAAGCTGGGGTGGGCGGCGTCCGGCATTGGCCGGGGACGGCCGGGCGAGTTCAGGCGAACGAAGAACTCTTCCGCGTGGGGCCGCGAATGACCGCTCGCCGTCACACTCGAAGGTGTCAGCGCCGCCGAAGGATTGGGGAACGCTGGCTCTTCGGCTTGGTCATTCGCCTGCTAGACGGGTGTTGAGCGCCAAGCGCAAGGACAAGGCAACCGGTACCAATCATGGCCACCGCGAACCACGTTACGGTTCCATTGAGAATCGTCAGCAGTGTGATGAGACCGATGGTCGAGCCTTCCGAGAGCGTCAGTCCGCGCCGACGCATGCCCGCGAGCCACACGCCCTGCCAGATCAGGAGAGCTGCAGAAACGCAGAGGAGGCAAGTCACAACGAGCACGGTGGCCTCGAAGCCGGTACGGCCCTCGATGCTGCTGACGACATTCAACGAGGCCAGCCGCATGACCTCCTCGAGTACTGCAAGGAGGAGAAGCGCGGCTTGGACCGCGGCGATGAGCCGGACTGCTGGCTGCCGCCAGCGCGGGTGCCTTGGCCATGTTCCATGTGTGATGCCGCTCATTCGCCAAATCTAACCCGCCACGGCCCCCTTGCCGTTGGCAGTAGCCACACCTCCACAATGGGAGTACAGGGCGAGGCATCTCGGCGGCGAGTGCGACTGGATGGTGTCGGTCAGGGCGTGCGGTCTACTAGATCGCCTGGGCGGCGTTCGGCTGGAGCTCGCCGTGCTCAGTACTGCGCTGGCCCGCCTAACCCAGCCGGCGCTGGTGGAGGGGGCGGGACGGTGGCCAGACCGGCCGCGTAAGGTGGTGGTGTCCCGGGCATTGGTGGCGGGAACAGGGGATAGCCGACGCTGCGCAGCTGGGCGGCTCGCAGCGCATACATGCGCTCCACTGCGGCGGCGAACGTGGGGTTGACGTTGTCGAGCTGTACCCAACGTCCCCACGGTCCGGGCTCAAGAACGTAGCCGCGGACGCTGATCCTCCCGTACCAGATTGAGGACACCAGGACTGCGATGAGCGTCCCGAAAACGCCGATTCCTACCAGCCAGCCTGCCGCATCCGTGTAGAGCTGAGACACCGGCCATGCCGCGGCCAGACAGATCACTGGAATTCCGACGCAGACCCCGAGGCTAACCATGTAATGAACAGCGAGGCGCCGAGTCGCCCCAGGGGAGAGGGGCAAGACGCCGCTCGCCACCCGGCGAGTCAGCAGCCATGCTACTAGGAAGGGGACGAACCCGAAGAAGATCAAGAGGACTACCCAGCGCGGCGTGGTTCGGTATCGCACTTGGTCCAGGCCGCTGGTCGCCTCGCCGGTGAGCGCGCAG
>NZ_JAEKNS010000076.1:0-8314 GCF_016464765.1 Candidatus Aeolococcus gillhamiae
GCGCTGGACCTCATCGATGAAGACGGTCGTTCGGTGCTGGATAAAGCCGGCTGGGTCGTCTCGGGCGGCCGCCAGCGTGGCCTCGTCGTCGAGGCTGAACTGGGCAGCATCCGGAAGATCGGCCAGAATGATTCGGGCCAGCGTGCTCTTCCCCGCCTGGCGCGCGCCGGCGATGAGCACGACGCGGGTGTCGTCGAGTGCTTCTCGGACGTGCGGGAGCGTGTGGCGGCGGCGGAATGTCTCTGGGTGAGCGCCGAGCATGGCGTGAGTATGGCGGATTGGACGCTCGCTTGTGGTGGACTAGACGCTACGCCGTGGTGGTTGGGACGCACAGTCGATGCCAGCGTCCTCCTGGCTGATAGTGCACTCGGCGGACCGCACGCTATGACCCGATCTGCCGCCCACCTGCGCAGCCCCCTCGCCGGCCCGCCGCTCCCCCCGCTCCCCCCGCTGTGGTTTCGCGTTCGCTGCAGCAGATGACTACCGTACCCTTTCCCACAGCGGCGATTGACGCGTGCCGCTGTCCCGCATCGCGCCCAGCCACGCGGGAGGGCAACCTCCAGACCGTGTCAGCGTGGCTGCGTGGATCCCCTCGACCTGCCGTCGTCGCCTCCACCCTGGCGCTCAATGTCGCCACGCTGGGCGCCATGACCTCAGCCCCGGCGGCGGGCGGGTCGAGGCGGGTCATGACAGTCTGCACACGTGGCCGGCGGAGGCCAATCGGGGTGGGCGGTACTCCCACTTGTGAGTAGGCGTACGCGTCATTCGCCGCGTACTCGCGGCGTACTCCACGGGTCGAAACGCGTCGAAACGCGCTGTGAGAAAGGGTCCGGCGAGCATTGCTGCAGCGAACGCGGAAAAACAGCGCGGACGACGGAGGGCGAGGGGTGAGCAGCGGGCGGCGAGGCGGGTTATGCAGCGCGGTGTGTCGGACGCGGTACGAGGGGCAGAGGCCGGCGGCGCACGGTGCTGAGCCGGTGAAACGGTCCGCCGCAGGCGGCCCGGCGGGCAGCGCCGCGTACTCCGCCTCGTCGGTCTCGGCGTCCAGCGCCATGCGGCGCTGCCGCCCAGCGCCCTTCCCTCCGTCGCAGCGACCGACGCGTTTGTGCGGCCTTCCCGGCCCGCCAGACCGCTATGAAGCGTCACGTGACCTCGCCTCGCTGGTGCCCGGCGACCGCTGAGCAAGCCACGCGGTGCGCTGGGTACGCGAGGAGTACGGGAGGAGGACGCACCGGCTGCTTCGATGGACGGCGTCAAGCAGTCACGGAGGACGTCGTATGCACTGTCGCCTCACTCGCCGGCTACGCAGCCGCGCCTACCACCCCGTGCCGCCTTCGGGCCCGGTTCATCGGCTCCTTGGTCGCGCCCGACATGCGCCATGAAAGCCCATGCGACGTCTCCGCCAGCCACCGCGACGCCTACTGCGGCTTCGGGCCGGTCCCCGATGGTTGGATGGCGTGTCCGCTCCGACGTGGTCGAGCGAGAGCGGATTCTCCGCGGATGGACGCGAGCGCAGCTGACCGAGGCGGCTGCCATCGACCCCAAGACACTTCGCGATCTGCTCAATGGGCGACGTCGTCCGACTCTCGGGACCGTTGCCACCTTGTCCCGCGCGCTCGACGTCCCACTCGCCGAGGTCATCGCCATCGTCGAGCAACCGCGACTGCCGAGGGGAGGCCAGTCGGAGCCGACACAGGACCTCCTACCGCTGGAGTGACAGGCTCACCGGCCAGTCCTGCCACGTCGGCGCTGGGCCGAGCCTCATGCGGGCCGGCTGCGGGATGAACTGCGCCCAGCGGTCGAGGTCGCCGAGGTCGCGCTCGGTGGCCAGGCGAACGTAGCGATGCAGCGTGGTGTAGTCGGTGTGGCCGATGAACGCGCGAACGTGCTCGAGCGACCAGCCGGACTGCACCATCACGGACGCCCACGTGTGTCGGAAGGCGTGAGCATGCACGTGGAATCCCACGCGCGCCTGGAGGCGATCCATGACGCTGTCCAAGCCCCACGTCTTGTACGGCAGGCCGCGGCGGGTGATCAGCAACTGCGGCGCAGCGACGTGCGGGCGCTCGCGCAGCTCGTACCGACGAATGGCCTTCATCAGCGGAACGGCGACCGGTGTTCGCCGCGTCTTGAGGCCCTTGGCGCCGGCGTCCCAGCGCACGCGCAGCGTGGCGCAGCCGCGGCCGAGGTTGTCCGTTTCGAGGTCGGGCAGACCGTCCGGGCCACGCAGGCAGACGCCCACGGCCTCTGAGAGCCTCACGCCGGTCCCGATGAGTAACCGGACGGCCAGCTCTTCGGTCGGTGACGCACAGGCCGCGAGGATCGCGTCCAGCTGCGTCAGCGTATAGACGGTGGCGTCCTTCTGCGGGACGCGCGTCTTGCGCAGCTTGAGGATGCGCCCGTCAATGACGTATCCCTCCTCCTCGGCCCAGGCGAAGAAGGTGCGCAACGCGCGCTGCGACGCGACCAGCGTCGTGTGCTGCAGAGGCTGGCCGACAAGGCGCGTGTGGCCGCGCTCCTGGAGGTGGAGGCGGTAGGCGAGGATCAGGCCCTTGGTGACGTCCTCAGGCCCGTCGCCGGGCACCTCCTGCTGCGTCAGCCACGTCGCGAACAGACCGAGCTGCTGGCGGTAGTAGCGGATGGTCGACGGCTGCTTCTTGTCGGCACGGCGTTCGAGGATGAACAGCTCGATGGCGTCGCGCACGCCGTGCCAGTCGGTGCGGCGGGGGAGGGGAGAGGCAAGCGATGGAAGCGCTGCGGTTGCGGTCACGACGGGGTCCTCCACGCGGCGAGCATGCCGCGGTTGCCGGTGGCAGGGCCCGTTCAAAGCCTGTTGTTTCCATAGGTTCCCGACGCCTTCCCGCTGGACTCCCGGTCAGCTGCCGCAAGCTTCCCCGTGAACTCCGGCTGAGTTCAGCAATGACCGGGTAAACTCACGACGCGCTGGCCGGCGTAGCTCAGTGGTAGAGCAGCTGTTTTGTAAACAGCTGGCCGTCGGTTCGAATCCGTCCGCCGGCTCCACAAATCCCTTTCTGTAGCAGTATTATTTCGACCGATGAGCGCATCGGCCGACCCGAAATCTGACAGCTACGACAGCCAAGTTGACAGCTACCGTGGCGAACCGGGGCGGACGCCAGCGGCTCGCCGCGGACGTTCCGGGGCGCGGGGACGCAAGCGCGGGAACGACGAGGGGAGCGTCTATCAGCGCCAGGACGGACGCTGGGTCGCCGCCATCCGGGACGTCAACGGTCGCCGGGTCTACCGCTATGCACGAACCCGTGCGGAAGCCGCGGCCAAGCTGACGCTGGCGTTGAAGGCCACTGCCGACGGACTCGCCCTCCCATCGGAGCAGCAAACGGTCTCCGAGTTCCTCACCGCGTGGCTGGAAGAGAGCGCGCGGCGGACGCTGCGCCCGAGCACGTACAGAAGTTACCGGCAGATCGTCCGCGACCACATTGTCCCGGAGGTCGGCAATGTGCGCCTCGCGCGGCTCACCCCACAGCAGGTGCAACGGCTGATCAACCACCGGCTCGAAGCGGGGCTGTCGCCGCAGAGCGTGCTGTACATCCGCGGAGTGCTGCGGCGGGCGCTGAACGAAGCACTGCGCTGGGGACTCGTCGCGCGCAATGTCGCGACCCTCGTCCAGCCGCCCCGTGTGCAGCGCTTCGAGATCTCGGCGCTGGACACTGAACAGGCCCAGAGGCTATTAACCGCCATTCGTGGTGACCGGCTGGAGGCGCTGTATTCGGTGGCCCTTGCCATCGGTCTTCGCCAGGGTGAGGCGCTCGGGCTCCGGTGGCGCGACGTCGACCTCGTCGGCGGTGTTCTACGCGTTCGCCATGCGTTGCAGCGCGTCGACGGTAACCTCGTACTGATCGAGCCGAAGACCACGCGCAGCCGTCGGACCATTCAGCTTCCCGCGCTAGCCGTGGACGCATTACGGGAGCATCGCGAGCGCCAAGACGGTGAGCGCGCGGTGGTGGGGGAGTCATGGGAGGACCATGACTTCGTGTTCACGTCGCAACTGGGACGGCCGTTAGACGGGGCGACAGTGACTCACCGCTTCCAAAAGCTTCTTGCCGCCGCCGGCCTGCCGAGGCAACGCTTCCATGACCTCCGGCATGGATGCGCAACGCTGTTGCTCGCGCAAGGGGTTAGTCCGCGTGTGGTCATGGATGTTCTTGGGCACTCGGCAATCACGCTCACGCTCAACACGTACAGCCACGTGGTGCCCGCGCTGCAGACGGAGGCGGCACGCCGGATGGATGCGGCGCTGGGCTGGCAATCGGGCGCGAGGCCGCAAGGCGCTGGCCATTGACGCGAGCTACCTCGCTTCGGACGCAGCCGTCAGTCTCGTGCGGAGAGGGACCCTCGCAACACCTCGGCCAGGTCGAACGGATCGGCACCCTCGGCGAAGGCGATGATGCTTTGGGCCAGTTCGGCGTCTGGCAGCAGGACGTCCCACCCGTTGATGGCAAGGAACGTGGTCATCACGATCAGTGCGGTCCGCTTGTTGCCATCGACGAAACTCTGGCTCTGAGCGACACCGTGGGCGAGGATGGACGCCTGGCTGGCCAGATCTGCACTTCGGTAGGTCGCGTGCTGGCGGGGGCGTTCGAGAGCGCCCTCAAGGGCTGCAGGGTCGCGCAGCTCGTTCTCTGCCGCTTTTTCATCGATGCCGAAGATCCGAGCGTAGAGCCGCACAACGTCGTCGAGCTCGAGGTAGATGACCTCGTCGGCCGTCACCCGCGCGCGGCGTCGTGCTCAGCCAGAATTTGGAGCGCCTCTGCGTGTCTCGTGACCATCTCGCCGGCGATGGCATCGATGCGGGCTGGAACGTCGCCCGCGCGCAGGATCCGAACTTCCCCCGCCTCGTCGCGCTCCGCCAAAACGTAGTCGCCTGCGCCGAAGCCGTCAGCCTCCCATTCCTTGGGGAGGGCGACCATGTTGCTGTTCCCCACCCGGCGAACCTTCAGCATCTTCATGAGCCCATTGTATGGCCAGCGCAGATATCCGGGATATCCGCCATCTCGGGCCACGAGCGACCTCAGGTGATGAGTCGGCAACTCCTGGCACGTCGTGGCGAATTGAGCGTATGATCAAAGCAAACGCTCAAGATAGGAAACCGGAGGACACGTCATGGTGGTTGCCGTCTTTGCTGGGGTCGCTGTGCTGGGCCTGCTGGGATCGTTCGCAGTCGAACGCCTGCTCCATGCACATCTGCGCCGTGTCCTGACCGACATCTGTGAGACCGATGCACGCAGCGGTTTCTTCGTCGCCGTCGTTGGCCTGACGATCGTGTTGAGCGGCGCACTGGCGTCGACCGCGACTTCGGGATATCCGGACCCGAACGCGGTCGGCTTTGACCTGTTGAGCGGCGCGCTGACCCAGACGCGAACCGTCATGGCTGGCCTTCTGGGCGTGGTGCTCGTCGTCGCCTTCCTCCTCGTCGGCGCGATTCGACGCTACGAGAACCTGCACCGGCGGCTGCCCCCGCAGGCGCAGGACGCGATGCCGCCCGCGCACTCGCGGTACGCCCCCGCGCCGACATCGCCGGGGCCCGCCAGCCAGGCGCACTAATGTCTCTAGTCATCGCCGGCGTGGTGGTGGTGAGCGCGTCGGGACTGGTGCTGAGGGTGCTTCGTGCTCCTCTGTTGGCGATGCTCGATGAAGCCTGCCTCCTGAGCCACCGAGCGCGGTTTTGGTGGCGCGTTTCGGCGGCAGAGCTGGTTGTGGGCACAGCCCTGTGCGCCTCCACGTCGCTGGCTGTGACCGGCCTGACGGCTGACTCCTGGTTGACTGAGGTCGCAGTTCTACGAGGCGGTTGTGCGGGCCTACTGGTGAGCATTTGGGCGATCACCGCTGGGGCGCTTGCGGTCGGTCGGGCAGCCGGGGTCACAATGGGACCGGACCCCGAATGACTTCGCCGCGTGTCGTCGCACCGGGCGCGTCGCCGGCGAACCCGACGCGGCCGCGGCGCGGGCGATCCCGTGCCGCCGTCATGGACACCCGCGAACGAATCATCGACGCAACACTGGATGCATTGGCACGCAAGGGGTATGCCGGCACAACAGCCCGGGTCATTGCGACGTCGGCGAGCGTACCAGTGGGTTTGATCTTCTACCACTTTGGTACGCTCGACTCCCTACTGCTGGCGGTGCTCGATCACACGAGCGCGGCGCGGCTGCCCAAGTGGAGAGAGGCACTCGGCGCGATGCGCGACCCGACGGACGTCATGCGCATCATGGGCGAGCTCTACGCTGAGGACATGGCGAGCGGCCACGCACTGGCGGTGCGTGAACTGGTCTCCAACGGTGGCTTGTCGACCCGCCTCGGGACGGAGATAGCCGCACGGATGGAACCTTGGTTCGCGCTGGCAGAAGAGGTGGCTGCGCGTGTGCTGCACGGGTCGCCAGTCTTGGCCCTCATCCCTGCACGCGACCTTGCGGTGACGGCAGTTGCGCTGTACCTCGGCCTCGACATCGTGTCCCGGCTCGCTGGGACGAGCACCTCCGCAGCCACGCTTGTTGCCGCGGGCGAGCGGATAGCGCCGCTGCTCGGCAACGTGCGGGCTGGGCACGGGTCATCTTCCCGTCGCCCACAGCGGGTCACACTCGACTGAGGTCAAGAGTGCGACGGGCGGGCGACCACGGCGCCGGGCGCCCAAACTGCGATCTCGGTGCGATGGAGCCTCAGGCGCTTTGGCCGGGCTTGAGGTTTTCAAGCTGGGGCGGGTGACGTACGGGCTTGCCCGCCGACGGCCGGGTGAGTTCGGGCTGCGCGGTCAAGCTAGCCCTCAGCGACCGCCGGCGGCCGCCTGCATTCGCGCAGGAAGGTGTCACGGGTCCGGAGGAGGTCGGCTTGGCGTGGTCGGCGACGTGCCTCCCCGATGCCTCATCCATGCGTAAGGGCGTCGGCGGATCTTACGTGTAGCTCGCCCGTACCATGAAGAACGACAAGAGCAGCAAGATTGCGAACGCGGCACATGCGATGGCTATGTCGAACACTGGCGCAGCCGAGGGCCAGAGAACGAAGCGTTGCAATAGCGTGCAGCCGGCTACGGCGAGGAGGCACCGCATCACTAGAGATCTGGTGGAGGCAAAGCCGGTAGCTAGTGCAACCCTCAGCAGCCTGGTGTGGGCCACTGTCGGGGCGCCCCCACCAACGCGCCGCTGGCCTCGCGCGCGACGTTCGACGGCACCGCTCGCGACGCACAGAATGGTCAAACCGAATTCGATCAAAGCCCACTTTCGAGAGCCGCCAGTGACCACGGTCCACAGGCCGATCGCTGCAGGAAGTGCGGATATCGCCCAATACACGCGCATTTGCTGAAGTTGCTCAGTGCTCACAGCCGACTATCGAAGCGACCAAACCGGCGAGGGTTCGCCGCTTTGCTGAGTTGGCGCGAGCTTGGTACCCGCGTCACGCGATAGTCACGTGGCGGCTGGCTCGGACGCACGTCGACCAAGGCGACCGCTGGGAGAGTCGAAGATTGTGTGGCTCAGGCAGCCGCCTGGCGGCGTCGGGCCGTGCCCGGAGACTGTGCGGTCTACCCGTCCGGTCGGGGCGGACACAAAAAGGCACGGGGTCCTGCCAAAGCATTATCCCCGTGCCCCTGAAGCCTATCAGGACGCGATCCGCCGAGTGTGGCGGTCGCAGAACCGTTGCGGTTACCAGATCGCCTGGGCGGCGTTCGGCTGGCGCTCGGCGTGCTCAGTACTGCGCTGGCCCCCCTAACCCAGCCGGCGCTGGTGGAGGGGGTGGGCCGGTGGCCAGACCGGCCGCGTGGAGTGGTGATGTCCCGGGCATTGGTGGCGGGAACAGGGGATAGCCGACGCTGCGCAGCTGGGCGGCTCGCAGCGCATACATGCGCTCCACCGCGGCGGCGAACGTGGGGTTGACGTTGTCGAGCTGTACCCAACGTCCCCACGGTCCGGGCTCAAGAACGTAACCGCGGACGCTGATCCTCCCGTACCAGATTGAGGACACCAGGACCGCGATGAGCGTCCCGAAAACGCCGATTCCTACCAGCCAGCCTGCCGCATCTGTGTAGAGCTGAGACACCGGCCATGCCGCGGCCAGACAGATCACTGGAATACCGACGCAGACCCCGAGGCTAACCATGTAATGAACAGCGAGGCGCCGAGTCACCCCAGGGGAGAGGGGCAAGACACCGCTCGCCACCCGGCGAGTCAGCAGCCATGCTACTAGGAAGGGGACGAACCCGAAGAAGATCAAGAGGACTACCCAGCGCGGCGTGGTTCGGTATCGCACTTGGTCCAGGCCGCTGGTCGCCTCGCCGGTGAGCGCGCAG
>NZ_JAEKNS010000110.1:0-27800 GCF_016464765.1 Candidatus Aeolococcus gillhamiae
GTACACTCGCACGGCAGAGGTCGGGGGTTCGAGTCCCCCCCGCTCCACTGGGGCGAAGGGGGGAATTGAGTTCCCCCTCGCTATTCCACGCGAAGGACGACGGGTCTCGTCGCTGCCGGGCGGCGGCGGCGGCGCTTGCGCAGGTTCACGATGGTGCTGGTGTCCGCGGGCGCCGCCGCCCGCGTGATGCGGTCGCGGCCGCCCTGCTTGGCGACGTACATGGCCCGGTCCGCCGCCGCGATCAGAGGCTCGAGGTCGCCGGCGTGCTCGGGGTAGGCGGCGATGCCGATCGAGGCCGTGAGACGCGGCAGGCCGCAGCCCTCGGGGAGGGCGATGTCCCGCACGGCCACGCGGACCGCCTCGGCGACCACCGCCGCGCCATCCGCGTCGCAGTCCTGGAGGAGGGCGACGAACTCCTCGCCCCCGAGCCGCACCACGGCGTCCATGCCCCGCACGGTGGAGCGCAGGCGCGCTGCCACACGTTGGAGCACGAGGTCGCCGGCGGCGTGGCCGCCACCATCGTTGACCCTCTTGAAGTGATCGAGATCGATGAGCAGGAGGGAGAGCGGCTTGCCCTCGCGTGCGGCTCGCAGGAGGTCGCGCTCGCCGGTGTCTCGCAACCAGCGGCTGTTGTACAGGCGGGTCAGTGGATCGGTCATGGCCGCGCTGAGCAGCTCCGAATACAGCTGGGCGTTCCTCCACGCCGCAGCGGCGATGTGCGCGAAGAGTGAGGCAGCTTCGACCTCCCGGTCGCTGAACTGACCCAGGCCGAGCCGCCAGCAGTTGATGATGCCGAGCTTGTGCTCGCCGGCGACCAGCGGGATGAGCAGGAGGGACTCGTCGACCACCGGCGTCCCGGGGACCTGCCGGGCCAGCGGATGCTTGGACGTGTCGGGGACGTTCTCCGGCCGGCCCCTCGCGAAGGCCCACCCGGTGAGCCCCGCGTCGAGCGAGAAGCTGTCGGCCAGCAGCTCGTCGCGGTCGGTCCCGGTGGCGTACATCGGCACCATGCGGTGGGTCTCGTAGTCGGCGGCGAAGATGGCCATCTCGCTGACCGGCACCACCCCGAGCATCAGCTCGGCCATCACCCCAACGATGCGCACCGGGTCGTGCTCGTTCTGGAGTGCCAGGGCAGCGGCGCTCAGCGCTCGCGGCAGCCCGCGTCCGCGCAGTGAGGGCGGTGCGGCGGCTCGGAGACTCGGCGCGTCGCCGGGACCCGCTGTGTCGGGCTGAAGGATCTCCCGGGTACGCGACACGTGCTGGCGCGCGAACCAGGCCGCGTCGACCACCTCGACTCTGTCGTGGCCGTCGAGCGCCGCGGTGAGCACGGGCATTCCCGGCAGCCACCCCTGCCCGAACATGACCCCGAGCGTGGAGAGCATCTCCCGCTCGGCCTCGGTCTCGATGCCCTCGGCGATCAGCCGGGCGCCGATGTGGCCGCTGAACGAGAGCAGCGCCACCACCAGCGCGCGGCGCGCCCGGTCCGAGTCGACGGCATGGATCAGCGAGCGGTCGACCTTGATGAACTCCGGGCGCAGCTCGGCGATGACGCGCATGCTCGCGTGCCCTGCGCCGGCGTCGTCGACGGCGATCCGGAAGCCTCCGGCGCGGACCTCGGCGGCGATCCGTTGCAGACGGGCGAGGTCGGTCACCGGCTCGCGCTCGCTGAACTCGAGCACGACCGAGCGGGGATCGACTCCGGCCTCGCGGACGGCGTCGTTGAGCGCCGCCATGCCGGCTCGGTCGAGCAGGGTGCCGATCAGGACGTTGACGAAGAGATCGGCCTCCCCCAGCTTCGGTGCCTCGGCGAGCGCTGCGCGCAGACAGGCGAGGTCGACGCGGTCCTGCATGTTGAGCGAGGAGGCCGACGCGAACAGCTCGTCGGGGGTGCGCACCTGGGCGCGCGGAGGGAAGCGCGCCAGGGCCT
This sequence comes from Candidatus Aeolococcus gillhamiae, assembly GCF_016464765.1. NCBI lineage: Bacteria > Bacillati > Candidatus Dormiibacterota > Candidatus Dormibacteria > Candidatus Aeolococcales > Candidatus Aeolococcaceae > Candidatus Aeolococcus > Candidatus Aeolococcus gillhamiae. The sequence continues at coordinate 1,928 of NZ_JAEKNS010000110.1, forward strand.
CGTAGCCGATGACGCTGCGATCGTGCAGCCGGATGATCGGCTGCACCGCGGCCGCGATCGAGTTGTCCATGAGCAGGGAGTCGAGAACCCGGCGCAGGCGGGCGTTGGGGCGCGCCGGGGTGAGCGTCGGGAACCGCTCCACGTCCGGCTGGCGGTCGGGGGCCCAGGCGGCCGCGAGCATCGCTGCGGCCGCCTCGATGGTCGGCACCATCTCGTCGGAGACTCCGGGGCCCCAGGCCGCGACCACCGCCGAAACCCGATCGCGGCTCATCACCGGGACGGAGATCACCGCGCCCTCGTCGCCCGGGCTAGGCAGGAACTGAGTCAGATCCGACGCGGAGTTGAGGCTGCGCAGCGTGGCGACCGCTCCCGCAGGTCCGTGGTACGCGGAGCGCAGGTGCACGGGGTGGCGAAAGGCATCGACGCCCTCGAGCGGGATCCTCATCCCGACCAGGCGGGTCGCCAAACTCGCCGGCAGCCGCAGACCGAGCTCGGACGGCACGTTGATGGCCACGATCACCGCCACGTCCGCATGGATGGTGGCCACTGCGCCAGCGAGGCCCAGGGGCGCCATGGCGCGGACCACCTCGAGCGCGGCCGCCTCCGCATTTCCGATCCCGGGCAGGCGTTGTCCCAGGCGTGTGAGGGTTGTCAAGCGCGGGTCGTCGGAAAGGCGCACGCGATCAGTGTGGTCGGGCCCCATTTGCGGGCCGTGACGAACCCGTCGCGTCCCGGCGGCGGATCGGCACGCGCGCCGTCGTCAGTGGCTGGAGAGAGCCGACGCGATGTGGGCGCGGAGGTTGTCGGGGCTCAGCTCACCGACCAGCTCGGCGGCCACCTGCCCGGTCCTGTCGACGACGAAGGTGGTCGGTGGACCGGCGACCTCGAAGTCGACCACGACGGTTTGCTGGGCGTCGATGAGGTTGTCGTAGGGGACCGCATAGCGGGCGACGTACGCCTGGGCCGCCCCGCGATTGACGTCGACGCTGACCCCGAGGAAGTGGACGCCGCGGGCGACCTCCTGCCGGGCCAGCGCGTTCACCGCCGGCTGCTCGGCCTGGCAGGGCGCGCACCATGACGCCCAGAACACCAGCACCACCACCGATCCCTGCAGCGCGGCCAGCGACTGCCGATGTCCCTCCAGGGACGTCCCGGCGAGCGCTGGTGCGGTGTCGCCGGGATGCACGCCGACACGCGGGGTGGCCGCGCTGCCGCCGGCGCTGCCGCATCCCGCCACAGCGAGTGCGGCGACCAAGCAGAGCTGCCGAGCCAGCCGCACCCGCGGAGCCGGCGTCAGCCGCCCAGCAGCGCGGCCGCGGCGGCCAGCGCGAACACCGCGGCTAGGTAGAGCAGCGAGTAGTGGAAGAGGCGGGCCACCCCGCGCACGGTGCCACCGCGGAGCGCGCGCACCGCCAGCGCCAGGTAGTAGAGGTTGAGGCCGGCGACGGGGACGGCGTAGACGAGACCGAAAGCCAGGCCGGGCAGCAGGCTGACAGGCACGAGCACCAGCAGGTAGGCGAGGATCGCCCTCAGGGTGGCGCGCTCGCTGGCGACGGCAGGCAGCATCGGCACCGTGGCGCCCGCGTAGTCACGGCGGTACACGAGGGCCAGCGCCCACGAATGCGGCGGCGTCCACAGGAACACGACGGCGAACAGCACCACGGCCAGCCAGCTGATGCGACCGGTGGCGATCACCGCGCCGACCAGCACCGGGACGGCCCCGGCGGCGCCACCGATGACGATGTTCTGGGACGTGCGCCGCTTCAGCGTCATCGTGTACACACCGACGTAGTAGGCGGTTCCGAGCAGCGCCAGCCCAGCCGCTGCGGCGCTGGCAGCCCACCAGAGCACGACTGCCGCCACGGCGTTGAGGACAAGCCCGAACACCACGGCGTGCCACGCGCGCAACCGGCCGCTGGGAAGTGGCCGACTGGCGGTCCGCCGCATCACGGAGTCGATGTCCCGATCCCACCAGCAGGTGAGCGCACCACTGCCGCCGGCGGCGCAGAATCCGCCGACCAGCGCGGCGAACAGTTCGCGCAGGCTGGGCAGCGCTCGCGCCACCACCACCATCGCGGTGAGCTCGGTGATCAGCAGGAGCACGATGATGCGCGGCTTGGTGAGGCTGACGAGGTCGCGGGCCACGGTACGCGCACGCGACACCGGTGCGCCCAGCGGCAGCCGCACCGCTGCGGGCCGTGCTCCGGCGCGCGCGCTCACGCGCGCACCTTGGCGCCCGCCTGGGCCTCGGCTGCGGCCAGACGTGCGTCGTTCTCGAACCAGCGCGCCATGATCCAGACGATGGCGGCGACGAACGGGATGCTCGCCGGCACCCACATCACGCCCGCCGCCAGCTGCTGATCCGCGCCGGCGCTGAGCGTGCCGCCCCCCGGGTAGGCGTACAAAACGGCGGGCGCGTAGCCGATGTACACGGCCAGCAACCAGCTGCCCACCAGGCCGCCGAGCACCACGATCGAGCGGCCGATCATGCCCAGCGCGGGTTCGGCGGATGCCCGTGGCAGCGCGGCGGTCCAGAAGAGCAGTCCGACAGCCAGGAAAGCAGTGTGCTCGAGGTTGTGCACCATCTCGTCACGGAGCGTCAGGTTGTAGAGCGCCGGGATGTGCCACAGCCACATGACCCCCACGAACATGATCACCGCCGCAGAGGAGGCGAGCGTGCGACGCGAATGCGTGGTGAGCACGCTCTGCGGCTTCCTCAACAACGCGCGCAGATGGGTTCCCAGCGCTTCCAGCGCCGTCTCCCACGGACGCGCGAGCACCATGAGCGGTGCGGCCACCACCAGCAGGAGGACGTGCTGGACCATGTGCACCCACTGGAGGCGCAGCGCCCCCTCGTCGAGCGGTGAGAGAAGCGCGACGAGGATGACGGCCACGCCGGCGGCGAGGAAGGCCTTCTGCGCCGCGGTGGGCGCGCGTTCCGGTGCCGTCGCCGCCAGCCGCCGCGCGCCTCGGTCGTAGAGGAGCACAGCAACAGCCGCAGCGATCAGCGGGACGGGCTCCGCGTACCATCCGCCGAACAGCGAACGCAGGACATCCATGGCCGGTCAGCCTCGGGGCTCTAGACGAGCCGCGCGAGCAGGAAGACGAGGGTGGACACGACGAGCAGGTAGCCCCAGTACTCGGCAAAGCCGCGCAGCTGGCGCGCCGCCACCAGTGGATGGGCAGCGCGTCGACCGGGGAGCACCACGGTGAACAGCCAGAGAACGCCGACCAGCGCTTCGATGATGAGGATGCCGAACCACATCTCGGTGACCGCTGTGTAGGTGCCGTGGTTGATCACCCAGCCGCTGCCGAGGTGGTATTGGTACCAGACCCGCCCCACGCCGGCAGCGAGCGCCAGGAGCAGGGCGATCACCCCCACCACGCGGTGAGTCGAGCGGTCTTCGTGGAACAACCCGATCGCCGCGATGACGGCCACAAGACAGGCTGCCTGGAGCACCAGGATGATGGCCATTCCCAAGCCGGAAAGGTCGCCGATGCCGTCGGGACGCCACATGCCGCCGTTGTTGTTGGCGCGCAGGTACAGGTAGGCGAACAGCATAGCGAGCATCAACATGGTGTTGGCCGCGAGGAAGAGCCGGACGCCGACCAGGAACGTCCGCCGCTGGGTGTTCTCGTCGGTCTGGTACACGAGCGATGTGTCGGTGCTCATTCGCTGACCCCCTCGGGCATGGTCATGCCGCCACCCAGGACCGCGGGCTTGGGATCGTCACGGTCGTAGTCGTAGGAGAGTCCCCAGTGCTGCGGCGGCGACTCGAAGTTGTGCACTGGAATCGGGGTGGGCATGCGCCATTCGTTGCCGCGCGATTCCCAGACGTTGGCGACGCGCGCCCGCGCCGGCTTGACGATGGTGTCCATCAACAGCATGACCAAGAAGTACAGCATGCTGGCGCCGAGGATGAACGAGAACAACGACGCTGCCACATTGAGCCCCTGCAACCCTGGGTCGTAGCTGACCACCCGCCGGGGCATGCCGAGGATGCCGACCGCGATCAGCGACAGGAATGTGCCGTTGAAGCTGAGGAACATCACCCAGAACTGGATCTTGCCGCGCCGCTCGTTGAGCGCATGTCCAGTGATGCGCGGCAGCCAGAAGGTGATGCCGCCGATCAGGGCGAAAACCTCCGCTCCCATGATGGTGTAGTGGAAGTGCGCCTGCACGAAGTAGCTGGCGTGCAACTGGAAGTCACTGGGCACGTCGGAGAGGAAGACGCCGGTGAAACCACCGATGAGGAAGTTGAAGAGGAATCCCATGACGAAGAGCATCGGCACCGTGAACCGCGCCCGGGCTCTCCACAACGTCCCCATCGCGACCAGGTACACGATGCTGGTCGGGATGGAGATAGCCTCGGTGGAGAAGGTGTAGAAGGGGCGCAGGCTCGGCGCGATGCCGCTGACGAAGAGGTGGTGCTGCCAGACGAACCAGCTGAGCACGCCGACCCCGATCATCCCGCCGATGGCGACGCGATAACCCCACAGTGGTTTGCGCGCAAACACGGGAAGCATCTCGAGCATGAGCCCGAATGCGGGCAGGATGAAGATGTACACCTCCGGGTGACCGAAGAACCAGAAGAGGTTTTCCCAGAGATAGGGGCTGCCCCCGCCGGCCGGGACGAAGAAGGTGGCCCGGCCGATGCGGTCGAGCACCTCCATGCCGATCACCGCCACCAGCACCGGCGCGGCCAGCATGCCGAGGAACGAGGTGACGTACACGCCCCACACAAAGATTGGCAGCTGGGTCATGCGTAACCCCGGTGCTCGCTGCGTGATCACCGTGGCGATCATGTTCAGCCCCGAGAGGAAGATCGAGATGCCGATCAGGCCGAAGGCCACCAGGTACGCATCCATGCCGCGCACCGCCTCGTCGGCTAACGGCGCGTAGCCGGTCCAGCCGGTGGGGAAACCACCGACGAAGATGCTGGAGAGGAGGATCAGCGCCGCCGGCGGGAGCAGCCAGAAGGTGAGCGCCTCCAGGCGCGGGAACGCCATCCCGCGGGCTCCGATCATGATCGGCACGAAGTAATTGCCGAATGGCCCGATGATGGCGGCCGAGGCCATGAAGATCATGATCACGCTGTGCAGTCCGACCACAGTGAGATAGGACTCGGCTGACGCCGTCGAGGGATTGGGCCGGAGCAGCTCCGCGCGGATGAACATGGCCCCGAGCCCACCGATGAACAGGAACGCCAGGATCACCACGAGGTACTGCACGCCGATCACCTTGTGGTCGACGTTGAGCCGGAAATAGCGCTTCCAGCCGCCCTCCTCGCCGTACAGGAAAGCCTCGTCCTCCGGAGTCGGGCGGCGCAGGCCGAGCAGGCGGGCGATCGGGTAATTGAAGAATCCCATGCCCGCCAGGAATCCCACGGCGCTGCCCACGTAGCCGATGATCAGCGCGGCGTTGGAGTTGTTCGAGTTGGCGTCAGCAGGAACCAGGTGCTCACCGATCTGAGCACCGAGGATGAAGCCCGCGAAGGCGCCGACGATCCCGAGGACGACGCCCCACTGAGCAAGCGCCTCCGAGAGCCGGCGTGGCCGCGGAGCAGCCGGTGCAGCCGCCATGGTGGTCATGTCAATCCCTCGTTGTCACGCATCGGGAGCGTCTCTCAGGTCCCGTATGCAGACGGAGCGGGCTGGTAGGTGTGGCTGTAGGGCGGCAGGAATTTCATGATCGGCACGTCCGCAGCCTGCTGCTGCTGTGCCCAGGCCGTGAAGTCAGCCGCGCTCATCACCTGCGCGCTGTTGTCGTCCATCGATCCGTGCCACAGACCGCAGAGCTCGCCACACACCACCCGATACGTCCCCACCTGTGTCGGCGTCAGGTCGAAGGTGTTGTCGTGCAAGGGCACCGCGTCCGCCTTGATACCGAGCGCTGCCAGCCAGAAGGAGTGGGTGACGTCGAGCGACGTGACATGGAAGTCGATGGTCCGGTTGACCGGGACCACCAGGTGCGGACTCTCCATGCCTCCGAAGGTTGGGTACCGGTAGGTGAATTGCCACTGCTGGGCGATCACCTGGACCTCGAGCGGGGTCGTCTCCGCAACTCCGCCGGTGGCCCCGTTGGCCGTGGCGCGGCCCTCCAGCCCGAAGACCTCGGCGGTGCCCTCGTTGGAGAGCGTCAGCGTCCCCACGATGCCAAGGGCCAGCACGATGGCGGTGACGATCCCGATCCATGTCCCCGCCAGGCGCGGGTTGCCGCGGATCCTGTCGTTTGACGCCGGCGGGGCGTTGGGATGACGGCGGCTGAGCAGGACGGTGCCGACCACGCCCACGATCGTCAGCGTGAAGATCGGCCACGCTGCCCAGGTGATCAGCCTGATCGTGTCCTGGATGCTCTTGGAGACGTTGGACGACGCCTGAGGCGGAAAGTTGAGCACCGCGATGAGCACCGTGCCGGCGGCGACGACGACGACCCAGATGACGGCGAGGCTGATGACCAGGCGCCGGTTGGCCGGGTCGCTCACGGTCCCACCTCGATCTGGCCGTCCATGTAGCCGAGTGTCTGCATCGGGCCCCCCAGGCCGTACAGCGTGCCGGCGCCGCAGGGCACGAAGCACTGCCAGTGGTAGATCCCTGATGCCGGGACCTTGAAGCTGAACTGAACGAAGTTGTCAGTGTTCTTGGGGTTGCTGGCATCGACACCCGGCAGCGGGACGTTCACTCCGAGGTCGGGAACCGAGAAGGTGTGCGCCGCCAGGGTGGGGTCGATCGCCTGCATGGTCTTGCCGGTCACCCCGCCGGCTGAGGGGTCGGACGTGTACACGGTCATCGAGTTGCCGATGGTGCCGCGCACCAGACCGAGGTACTCGTTGCGCAGTCCGGTCGGCGTGTCCTGTTGGTCGATGGTCATCCGCACGGTCGCGTTCGGCGGCACTTTGAAGAACGTGGTCGGGAGGTACCCCACCCAGTTCGGATGGTCGCCCTGCATGACTGCGGCCACGGTGCTCACCTTGATGTCGACGATGGGCCCGCCATCGGCGCCTTGCTGACCGGAGGCGACCGCGGTGATCGGGGTCGGCGAGTTGTGCATCCAGGCGGCCACGAAGGAACCGATGGCCCCCCCCGCAACCAGGAAGGCGACCACGGTCAGCACGCCTCTGCGATTCATGGCGTCACCTCGATGAATGGGCGGTGATGGCTGATGCGACGGCCGCGATCGGCAGCGGGGCGTTGTAGGCCACAGAGATCAGGCCTTGCGGATTGACGACGTACAGCGACTGGTCGTGGAGGACGTCACCGCTGGTGGGCTGGACCGCGATGTGGTACGTCGCCCACACCGCCCGCAGCTGTGCCTGGTCGCCGAGCAGCCAATGCCACCCGGGTTGCCAGCTGACGTGCGAGGTGAAGTGCGCGACATCGGCCGCCGAGCGGCCGGCTGCGACACTGACGACTAGAAGCACGGGCCTGACGTTGGCGGGAAGGTTCGCTTCGACGCTGCCCAGTTGCTGTCCCATGATCGGGCACTGCGCCGTGCACTGCGGATCCATGAAGGTGATCAACACCTCCTTGCCGCGCAGCGACGAGAGCGAGACGGCCGTGCCCGCCTGGTCGGGAAGCGTGAAGTCGGGCGCGACCTCGGGCTGACGTGACACCGGAGGCAGGTACTGCGCCGCCGCCGGCGCCGCCGCGACGGCGGTGTGGGTGAGCACGCGGCTCACCGCGACCGTGCCGACGAGGCCCACGACCAGAGCCAGACCACTCACTGCGAGCAGGGGTGTTGAGAATCGACGGCCCATCACTTGGGCGAACGAGTCACGCCCCTCGGTGGTCACTTCTCTGTCTCGGCACCTCTGCAAAACGGCGACCGCCCCAACGACATCGAAACGAACGTACTGACCATCCTACCGGAGTCGCGGGTCCGTCGAGAGTTGACGAGAGCGTCAGGTACAGTGACCGCCGTGGCTGACGGCGGCGGGCGGATCGTGGTCTCGGGCGTGACCAAGGTCTTCGGAACCGTTCACGCCGTCGAGGATCTGACCTTCACGGTGGAGCCCGGGACCGTCACCGGCTTCCTCGGACCCAACGGCGCCGGCAAGACGACCACCATGCGCGTGTTGCTCGGGCTCGCACAGCCAACCTCCGGAGCAGCCACGGTTGCCGGAGTGCCGTACGCGCAGCTCTCACACCCCGCGCATGTCGTCGGCGCTGTGCTCGAGTCGACCAGCTTCCATCCGGGCCGGTCCGCCGTCAACCATCTGCGCGTCTACGCCGCCGCTTGCGGCGTCAGCGACACGCGTGCATACGAGGTCCTCGCGCTTGTCGGCCTTGCGGGAGTCGCACGGCAGGCGGTCAAGGGGTTCTCGCTGGGGATGCGCCAGCGGCTCGCGCTGGCGACCGCTTTACTCGGCGACCCACGCATCCTCATCCTCGACGAGCCCGCCAACGGGCTGGATCCCGAGGGGATCGTATGGCTGCGCGGATTCCTCCGCCACCTCGCCACCGATGAGGGACGCACCGTGCTGGTCTCCAGCCACGTCCTCTCTGAGGTGGAGCAGACCGTCGACCGCGTGGTGATCATCGCCCGTGGCCAGCTGGTGCACGAAGGGACGCTCGGGGAGCTGCGTGGCAAGGGGACGACCGCGGTCCTCGTCGATACCCCGACGCCTGATCGGCTGGTGCAGGCGCTCGCTCCACTCGGCTTCACGGTCACGCCGAGCGCCACAGCCGTGCGCGTGGCCGGCGCCACCGCGCCCCTGATCGGTCACGCAGCGTGGCAGGCCGGAATCGAGCTGCACGGTCTGCGCGAAGAGAGCTCCAGCCTCGAGTCGGTCTTCCTCGAGCTGACCGATGACCCGCCCGCGGCAAACCAGGCTCCGGGGTGGACGGGGTGATCGCGCTGCTGCGTTCGGAGTTTCGCAAGGTGGCAACCATCAAGCTGTGGTGGGGCATGTTGCTCGGCTCAATGGCTGTGGCGGCGCTGAGCGTGGTCGCTCAGATCGCCACCAACGGGCTGCGCAACAACCCGGCAGCGCCGCTCAGCAACCCGATGACGCAGCGATCTGTCTTGTCGTCGGCGGTGAGCGGCTACATCTTCTCGGTGGTGGTCGGGATCATCCTGATCACCACCGAATATCGGCATTTCACCTCGCGTCCGACGTTCCTCATCGAGCCCCGACGGGCTCGGGTCATCGCCGCCAAGTTGGTGGTCGCTGCGGGCGTGGGGTTGCTGTACGGGATTGCCTGCGTCGCCGTGGCGGTGGCGGTGACCGTTCCGTGGCTGTCGGCGAAGGGCATCGCCATCGCCTGGGTGGCCAATGGGTTGATCGTGGTCATGGTTGGCGCACTGGGCGCAGTGGCCATCTTCGCAGTGGTTGGCGTCGGTGTCGGCGTGCTCTTTCGCAATCAGATCTCGGCGGTGATCACCACGCTCGCGTATCTGTTCGTCGTGGAACCGTTGATCGCGGTCATCCCTGTCATCAAAGAAGGCTACCGCTACCTGCCGGGCGCGGCCGCGAATGCACTCACCGGCGTGGCGAGGAACCAGGTCCTGCTCCTTCCCAACTGGCAGGGCGGGCTGCTGCTCCTGGGCTGGGGCCTGCTGTTCGCGGCGCTCGGCTGGATCCTCACGATCCGCCGAGACATCCCTTAAGGCGAAGGGGGAACTGCGTTCCCCCCTCGGGCACCCCCCCGCTCAGCGGTGTCGGCTCCGGCGACGTGAAGTCGCCTGCGCCGACGGTTCTCACAGGAGCCGCGGTTGCTCCCAGGGCTTGCCGAGCACATGCTCGTCGAGGAAGGCGAACACTGTCTGGTACCAGAGCCGGGCGTTCTGCGGCTTGAGGATCCAGTGGTTCTCATCGGGATACACGAGCAGCCGCGAGGGCACGCTGCGCAGCTGCAGCGCGAGCCACAGGCTGTGACTGTTGCTCACCGTCACCCGCTGATCGCGCGCGCCATGGATCACCAGCATGGGAGTGCGCAAGGCGTCGGCGCGCAGGTGCGGTGACTGGTGTCGCCACGAGTCCTCATCGCGTCGCGGGTCGCCGAACTGCCGCTCCATGAAGAAACCGACATCGCTCGTGTCGTGCTCCATCGCCAGGTCCCACACGCCGGCGTGGCTGACGATGGCGCGGAACCGATCGGTGGTGACCGCCAGCCAGTTGGCCATGTAGCCGCCGTACGAACCGCCCAAAGCGGCGATCCGTCCTTCGTCGATGTCGTCCCGAGCTGTGATCGCGTCCATGGCGGCGAGGATGTCACCGGCCGGCAGCGTGGCCCAGTCCGTCCACGCCGCGGCGATGAGGTCGTGGCCGTATCCGGTCGAGAGGCGCGGGTTGGGCAACAGCACAGCCCAACCGCGGGCGGCGAGCAGCGCCGCCGACCAGCGCCAGTGCCATCCCGTCCACGAGCTGATCGGACCGCCGTGGATCAGGACGGCGAGAGGAAGCGGCGTCTCCGCCGGTGCGCGCGGCAGCACCAGCCACGAGTGGATGGCTTCCCCGTCGTCACCTGCACTGGTGATCTGCTCGAGCCGCGTTCCTGTGGCAGTGGTGGGGATGGGGTTCGGCAGCGGCCGCGGGCGCTGATCCGAGCCGCGCACGTCGAGCGCGACCGCGGTGGGCGGCTCGTCGATGTGGGATCGGATGGCGTACAGCGTTTCCCCGTCCGGTCCCAGCGCCAGGTTGCGGTACGCGCCTGCCGCGGTGAGGCGGCTGACCGTGCCGTCGAGGCCGACTCGGAACACCGGCGTGTGCCCGCGCTGGTCGGCGCAGACCAGGAGTGCGTCGGCGGGGCGCGTCCAGAGCACCTCGAGCGCCCGCTCTTCCCACCCCGGCGCCACCTCCTTCACCGCGCCGGTGGCCGCGTCGACGAGCACGAGGTGAAACCGCGACGGCCGGTCGGGCGCACCGATCTCCGTGGTTGCCACCGCGATGGTCGAACCGTCCGGTGACCAGGCCAGTGCCTCGTGCTGCACATCCGCGTCGACTAGGACCCGCACGACGCTCTCGGTCATGGTCTCCACCATCGCCAGGTCCGTCTTGAAGTGGCCGCCCGCATTCGGCTGCGCGCCGAACGCCACCCTCGAGCCGTCCTCCGACAGCGACAGGTGAACCTCCTCCAGCCAGCCGGCCCAGGGCGGCCGGGGCGTCAGGTCGCGTGGCTCGGCGATGTCGGTGCCGTCGAGGTCGATGGCGAGCAGACGCGGCTGCCGGGGACCGATGTCATGGTCCCAGTAGCGGTCGGGGTAGTGCTCGACAAGCCGCGCCTGCACGCCGGCGTCCATGCGCGCCTGCTCGCGCGCCCGATCCTCCTGCAGCGTCGTACTCCCCGGATGCATCGCTGTGGTGACCACCACGGTTGCGGAGTGGCGCGCGCTGAGCACCTCGCTGACGCCCGCTCCCGGCGCCACCACGAGGCGCGGCCGCTCGTCACCAGGGCCGAGAACGTACAGCGCGTGCGGCTCGCGGGATGCGCCGCCGCCCGTCGTCATCTCACCACTGACGCCGGAGGCCTGTGCAGCGTCCGCCCCATCGGCAGCGGGGCGGGGTGCGGTGAGCAGCAGCGATCCGTCAGCGGTGAAGCCGCGCGCGGTCTCGTCGGCACCGTTGCGGCTGAGCCGGCGCGGCGCGCCGTCGCCGGTGGTGGGCACCTCCCAAATGGCTCCCACGAAGCTCTTGCCGTCCGCGGCGACGGTTTGGATGGTGAGCGCCAGCCGGGCGCCGTCCGGGCTGACGTGCAGGTTGAGCAGCCGCGGCATCGCCAGGAATGCTTCGAGGTCGAGCCCTTCAGACACGGCCGCCAACCCTACTCAAGCGGCCCTGCCGCCGTGCGACGATCTCAGCCGTGGACCGGCTGTGGGCACCGTGGAGGGGCGTGTACGTGAGTGACGCCGGCGCTGCGGCGGGGTGTTTCCTCTGCGCCGCCGCCGCTGGACAGGACGACCAGCTGGTCGTCGCCCACGATGCGACCACGGTCACCATGCTCAATCGTTACCCGTACAACACCGGGCACCTGATGGTGGCGCCGATCGACCACGTCCCCGACCTCCTCGCCGCGGGCGACGGTGGCGCGGCGGCGCTCATGGTGGCCGCGCGTCGGGCGATGCGGGCGCTCCAGGATGCGATGAACCCGGAGGGGTTCAACGTTGGGGTCAACCACGGGAGCGCCGCAGGGGCGAGCATCGAACACGTTCACCTGCATGTCGTGCCCCGATGGGGCGGCGACACCAACTACATGCCCGTGATCGGCCGGACCAAGGTGCTCCCGGAGCTCCTCGAGGCGACCGCGGCTCGGCTGCGGACAGCGTTCGCCGCGCTCACCTAGCGCTCGCGGCCGGGTGTCTGCTAGGCGCTGCCGTTCGAACCGGCCGCCTGGTCGGCGGTCTCGGTTGACGGATCGAGGTGCGCCATGGCGAACTGGCTGAAGCTCGGGGCCGGTTCGCCCTCGGCTTCAGTCTGATCCTCCTCACGCGGCGAAAAAGGGGCAGTGGGGCGAGCCGGGGGGGCGGGCGCCGCTGACTTCGCCGGCGAGCGTGTTCCGGTCTCATGGGCTTCGCCGCTGAGGCGGCGGTAGACGGCCATGGCGAGCTCGAGCTCGGGGATCTCGCTCTCGACCTCGGTCAAGGAGGCGTGCACCCATTCGAGGGAATGCATGTGGTGGGTGACCTGGCGCAGGTGCTCGGCCCGCGCGTCGGCCTTGTTGAGGAACGTCTTGGCGCCGTCCTCGAGCGATCCGCCTTCGGAGTTGAGGCGGCGGTACACGGCCATGGTCAGCTCGAGCTCCGGGATCTCGTGTTCGACCTCACGCCGAGAGGCGTTGGTCCATTCGAGGGAGCGAAGGTTGTGACTGAGCTCGCGCAAGTGCGCGGCCCTTGTCTCGGCTGCGTCGACGAAGGCGAAGTTGTTCATGAGTGCAATGGTGCCGCGGCCGGGGCGGCCGGTCCGTTCCTGCCCGGTTACGGACCTGTGCAGATTCCGCAGCGACGGGCGGATGCGCCGAGGTCCGGGGAGTTCAGGGCGCGCGATCCGGTATAGTCCCGGCCTCGTGGGTTCTGTGATCAAGAAGCGGCGCAAGAAGATGCGCAAGCACAAGCATAAGAAGATGCTGAAGAAGACTCGCTGGCAGCGTCGCGGCTAGACCGGACCTACGGCGAGGCGCCGTGCGGCGCTGAATCAGCACTGGCGCCCATACCATTGCGCGCATGGCCGCCCCACGCGTCCTGGTCGCCGACGACGATGTCAGGCTCACCCAGCTGGTCTCTCGCTACCTCACCATGGAGGGGTATGAGGTGGAGACCGTGGCCGACGGGCTGGTCGCCGTCGAGAAGGCCCTCGCCGAGCCTCCGCCCGACCTAGTCGTCCTCGACATCATGATGCCGGGCATCGACGGCATCGAAGCCTGCCGGCGGATCCGCTCCAACTTCGCGACCTCCCAGCTGCCGATCCTCATCTTCAGCGCGCTCGGCGAGGAGGGGGACGCCGCCCGCCTGGCCGGGGCCGACGCGATGCTCAAGAAGCCCTTCACCCTGCCGGTGCTTGGCCAGGCGGTCCAGAAGCTGATCGGCCCCTGAGCCGTCCGCGGCTCAGCTCAGGCGGGGGGGCCCGAGGTCAGCGTGACCGTGGCGGTGTGGGACGCGCCGGCCGTGTCCGTCCAGCTGACCGACACCGAGGAGCCCGGGTCATGGGCGACGATGGTGTTGCGCAGCGCGCTGCTGCTGCTCACCGCGGTTCCATCCAGTGAGGTGATGAGCGAGCCAACCGTGATGCTGGCGCCCGCCGCGGGGCTGCCGCCCTGGACGATGACAACCTGGGCACCGCCCTTGCCGTCCTGGCTCTGGACCCCGAGCAGGGCGCGCGTGCTCCCCACATGGACGGTACTGGTGCTGTGCCCGGACTGGATCTGCCTGACCACCGTCATCGCCTTGTTGATCGGGATGGCGTAGGCGACCGTCGAGGTCTGCTGCGACGAGCGGCCCCCGGCTGACTGGGCGGCGGTGTCCATGCCGATGACGGCTGCTGAGCTGTCGACCAGAGGGCCTCCGGAATCACCGGGCTGGATGGGAGCGCTGACCTGGATCAGCCCGCTGACCGTCTCCACGTCGGCACCGCTCTGGTCGCTGGCGGTGATGGTCTGGTTGAGGTTGGTGACGATGCCGGTGGTGACGGCGGGGGTGGTGTTGCGGCCCAGCGCGTTGCCGAGTGCAACCACGGACTGACCGCGGGCCACCGTGGACGAGTTGCCGAGGCTGACCGTGTGGAAGGTGCCACCACCGTCGATCTGCACGAGCGCGACATCCTGGGTGAGGCTGTAGCCGACGACGTGTGCGCTGTAGATGGTGCCGGTGCTCGGCACCTGCACCTGGATGCTGGTCTCGCCGTCGATGACGTGGTTGTTGGTGAGCACCTCACCTGTCGAGGTGATGACCATGCCGGTCCCGGCGGCGCCCCCGCCACTCGACAGCGTGACGTTGATGTTGACGATGCCGGGAGTGACCTTGGCGGCGACGCCGCTCGTGTCGCTCGGCACGCCGGTGGACGGGGTGGCGTTGCCCGTGTCGCCTCCGATGCTGCCCCCCGGCACGGTGACCGAAGGGATCAGAGCAGTAGTCGAGCTCGGCGTCGACGGCGAGGTGACCCGGGCGGCGGTGACACCGGCGCCCACGCCAACCGCAAACAGCCCGGCCAGCGCACCAGCGACGACGCGGCGGCTACGCGCACGGTGAGGGGGCGACGGCTGCCAGGAGGTCTCGCCGGCGAACCCCCACGGGAGCGGGGGTGGGGGAGGAGGAGGGGGCGGCACGGCGCCATACCAGGCGTTGGCGGGCGGCCCGGCCGGCGCGGCCCCGGACGAGGGAGGGGAGGTGGTGTTGGGGTCGAGGCCGTCGCTCTGCACGACGCTATGGTGCCCCCCGCTGCCTTGCAACAAACTGACGAAGTGCTGTGAGGTTGCTGAGACGGGCTCGCCCGCGCTCAGCGATCCGCGGGGGTGTCGCCCGACGCCGTGCGCCGCCAGATGAACAGCGCGATGACCATGGCCACCACCAACACGATCAGCAGGAGCAGCTGGACCCAGTAGACGACGAAGTCCGGGCCGCTGTGCAGCGTGTCGCTGCTGGCGGTGAGGATGAGGATGCGTCGCACGCCGGCGATCAGGCCGACGATGAGGAACGGCTCGGCAGCGAGGGTGTGGTCGCGCAGCGTGACACGCACGGTGTGCAGCAGCTCGACCACCATGAAGACGAGGAGAGTCTCGTCGAGCACGCGCACTACCAGCGGATGGATGTTGTTGATGTCGAATGTCTTGCTGATGTCGATGCCGGCACCGAGGAGAAGAAGGACGCCGCTGCCGATCAGGAAGACGGCGATGACCGCGTAGATGGCGTCCTCGATCATCTCCAGACCGGCGAGCGCGCGGCCGTTTCTGCGCCGAGCGCCGTGCGGGTTCACGGGTGAGATGCTAGCCGGGCTGTACCGCCCAATTGTCAACCTCAGCGCGGGGTAATTCGCACCAGCATCTTGCCGGTGTTCTCGCCGCGCAGCAGCCCGATGAAGGCGTCTGGCGCCTGTTCGATGCCGTCGACGATCGTCTCGCGCGTGCGCACCGCGCCGCTGGCCAGCCAGGTACCGACCTCTTTGATGAACGCGCCGTAGCGGTCCATGTGGTCGAGGATGATGTACCCACGCAGCGTCAATCTCCGCGGCACCACCAACCCGAGGTTGCGCGGCCCCGACGGCGGCTCGACGTTGTTGTACTGTGAGATCGCCCCGCACAGAGCGGCCCGGCCATGGTCGTTGAACTCGTTGATCGCGGCTTCGAGGTGGTCGCCGCCCACGTTGTCGAAGTAGACGTCGATGCCCTCGGGCGCGGCGGCGCGGAGCTGATGGCGCACCGGGGCGGCCTTGTAGTTGAAGGCGGCGTCAAAGCCGAGATCGTCCAGGACGTGGCGCACCTTCTCGTCTGAGCCGGCACTGCCGATCACCCGTGCGGCGCCGCGCAACCTGGCGACCTGCCCGGCCACGCTTCCCACCGCGCCGGCGGCACCGGAGACGAAGACGACGTCACCCTCCTTCATCTGAGCGATGTCGACGAGCCCGATCCACGCCGTGAAACCGGTCGTGCCGAGCACGCCGAGGTACGCCGACGGGGGCGCGCGCTGCGGATCGACCCTGCGGAATTCGCCCGCCTTGCCGGTGGCGTACTCGCGCCACCCCTTCTGGTGCAGGACGGTGTCACCGGCCGCCAGCTCTGGCGACCGCGACTCGACCACCTCGCCGACGGCGCCGCCGTTCATCGCCTCGCCCACCTCGAAGGGAGGTAGGTACGACTTCACGTCGTTCATGCGGGCGCGCATGTACGGGTCCACCGATACGAAGGAGTTGCGGACCAGCACGTCGCCGTCGCTCGGGGCGCGCACCTCCGCGTCGACGAGCGCGAAGTTGTCAACGGTCGGTTCACCTACGGGACGGCTGGCGAGGTGGACCTCGCGACCCCGGGTCATTTCGACGCGACGAAGTGATCGATCAGGCGGTGTGCATAGAAGTCCTCCCAGGCGGCCTTCTGCGCGCCGCCGGAGTATTCCTTGTCGAGCGCGACCAGGATGTAGACGAGCTCGCTGCGCACCGGAGTCGTGCCCAGCAGCTCGGGCAGCTCGGAGAGGTCGATCAGCCACTCCGCGTACCACGACGCCCAATCAGGGTCATCGCCGTCGACGATGCGGAAGACGCGGTGGTGCGTCGCCGATGCCTCGTGGAGCAGCTCGCAGATCTGCGTCGCTGTGTCGGTCATAGGCGCCGGCCTCGCACCACCATCACTCCTCTCATTGGTGGAGCCAGGGGGACTCGAACCCCCGACCCCTTGCATGCCATGCAAGTGCTCTCCCAACTGAGCTATGGCCCCGCCGACGGATGGTAGCAGCGTAGTGAGCGCCGACAAACCGCGCCGTCTAGGACCGCCTGCGGCTTTCGAAACATGTGTTAACGCGCTTCACATTTGCCCACCCCCCTGTCCAACGCGCACAATGCCTTCGGGCACAAGCTTGTGCCGTGCGGCCCGCCGACTGGCGGCTGTCGCTAAAAAGAAGGAGAACGACGGCATCATGCTGCAGGTCGACCGCGCGTCCACCTCCGCCGAGCGTCAATCGCCGCTGGTTCTCGCTGCCCAACGCCTGGTTGGACGCATCGAAGGACTCGTCCTCGAGGTGGCCAAGCTGCGGGCCGACAACGCTGCGCTGCGTCGCGAGGTGAGAGACGCCGTGGCGCTCCTCGAGACCGCCGGCTCCGCGTCCGGCAATGGACGGCGAGCCGCCCGCGCCACGACCGCGGTCAAGTCGGCCTCCCCCCGCCGCCGCCGCCGCGCCCACGCCCCCAAGGGTCGCGCCACTCCAGCCGAGGTGACCGCGGACGTGGTCCGCGCCGTCCTCGTCAAGCTGGGTGAGTCGACGGCCGCGGAGATCGCCGCCGAGATCACCTCCGCCGGTGCGCCGGTCGGCGGCCGCGCGGTCCGCTTCCTCGCTGAGCGAGCGGGGGCAACCACCCGGGTAGGTGAGGACGGTCAGCGCCGCTACCGGCTCGGGTAGCGACGCCGCGTCATGCCGCCGGCGTCGCGTGGCGGGCCACGGCTAGCACACCGCCGATGATCAGCAGCGCGCCGAACAGCTGCAGCCAGGTGGGCCGTTCGGACAGCACCAGCGCCGCCAGGCCCAGCGCCGCGACCGGTTGCAGCAGCAGCATCAGCGAGGAGATCGCGCGCGGCAGCCGCGGGAGCGACGAGGTGATGAACATCCAGCCGATCGTCTGGCTGGTCACCGCCAGGAGCAGAAGCCAGCCCAGTGACCTCAGTGGCGGCGCCAGCGTCAGGCTTCCGAAGACGGCGCCGAGCACCAGCGACCCCACCGCCGCGCTGGCGGTGGCATCCAGCAGCGGTCCGGCCACGTGAGGGGTACCGGTGGCGCCGCGGAGGATGAGCAGGAACGCGGCGTAGGCGAGCGAGGTCCCCACCCCGAAGACGATTCCCTCGACGGGATGGCCGCCGAATGACGGCCGGCCCGCCAGCCCGGAGACGAGCACCACACCGGCGAAGATCACCGGCAGCGCCAGGGCGAACCGCCGTGAGGGCCGCTCGGAGAAGAGCACCCACGCGGCGGCCGCCACGAAGACGACCTGGAGGTTGCCGAGCACGGTGGCGATGCCAGCGCCCACCTCGTTGATGGCGTGGGTCCAGAGGACCAGGTCGACAGCGAAGAACACACCGGCAAGGACGGCCGTCGTTCGTGCCCGCGCGGCTCGCGGTCCCAGACGGCGGTGCTCGCGAAGCGCCAGCGGAACGAGCAAAGGCAGGGCGAGTGCGCAGCGGAAGAAGGCGGTGGTCGCTGCGCCGCTCGCGGCGAGCTCCACGAGGACGCCGGAGGACGAGATGCACAGCGCCCCGATCGCGGCGATGAGGACGGGCCGCTCGCCGGCGCGCCGCCGCCACCCCGCGGATGCCGCCAACCTCTCAACGTCGGTGACCGCCATGCCTCGTACGATGCCCGATGACGCAGTCCAGGGGTCAGACTGATCGCATGTGGCGCTGTCGGCGTCTGATCATGGGGGTGGCGGCCGCGGCGGTCGCGGGCTGCGGGTCGGCGAGCGGACAGCCGGCGCAGCCTGGGATCGTGACCCCGGCAGCGACAGCGACGGCTACCGCGACGCCCTGCCAGGGGCCGTCGCCCGCTGCGCGCGCACCAGTCGGCGCTGCACAAGCGCTCAGCGTCATCCCCGTGCGTGTGCTCGCCACCGTGCCCGCCTCCTCCGCGGTGATGGACCTGGGCAGTGCTGCGTGCGTCAACGTCGGCGTCTCGCAACGGGTGTCGCTGCACGTACGGGCGCGCATTCCTCCTTTGCCGGTGGAGACATCGCCCACGGCACCGTTGCTGTCCGACATCACGGTGACGCCCGCGGTGCCGTCGTCGGTGACCGCCCCGCGCCCCGGGACATACACACTGACGTTCACGGCGCAGACCCCGGGGTCGACCGCGATCACCTACCTCGCGGCGACATGCACCCTCTCACCGGGAGCCTGCTGACCCTGGGCTGAGTCTGTTGTCCGCGGTGTGGTCGCGTCACCAATCGACACTGCCACGCATGACTGCGCTGGTTGGTGCCCTGAAGCGGCGGTCGGGACGGGTCATCGGACTGACGGTGCTCGCCGCGACGGCGGTGGCGGTGGGAGCGGTGATGACTGCGCGCGGCAGTGATCAACCGGTGCTCGCGACCACGCCGGCGCTGGCGGCTCCCGGCGCCGCGGCCACCCTGCTGGTGTTCGTCAGCGGAGCTGTGGCGCACCCCGGTCTCTACGAGCTGGCCACGGGCGCGCGCATCGCCGACGCCATCGCCGATGCAGGCGGTGTTCTCCCCGCCGCCGACCCCGGCAGGCTACCCAACCTCTCAGCGCTCCTCCACGACGGACACCAGGTCAACGTGCCCTTCGCCAAGACGAGCGGCGCGCGCGCATCGGCGCGGATCGATGTCAATGCGGCGGGGGTCGCCGAGCTGGAGACCGTCCCAGGCATCACTGCCGATCTCGCCCAGGCCATCGTCGACACGCGCGCGCAGTGGGGACCGTTCGCCGGTCTGGCCGACCTGCGCACGGCGCTCGGGCTCGACACCGCAACCGCGCAATTGATCGGCAAGCACCTCAGCTTCACGACCTCGCTGCCGTGAGCGCCGCCGGTCCGTGGAGGCTAGCGCTCTGTACGGCTGCCTTCTCGTCGTGCATCGCGCTGGCCCCGCTCGATGCACGCCTCGGAATCGCGATGGCCATCGCCACATGCGCTGTCGTCTGGGTCACATTTGCGAGCTGGCGGGTGGTGACCGCGTGCGTGGGCGTCGCGACGTGCTGTGTGGGGACGTGGCGCGGGGCCAGCGCATTCGCCGTCGACTACGGGCCGGCCGGCGTCGCCGGTCATCTCGGCCGCGGAGCGGTCGTCTTGCGCGGCACCGTCGGCGATGCCGGTGTGCCCGGCCGGGTCGACACCATCGTCGTCGATGTCCACGAGTTGGCAACGTCCGCTGGAACGTGGAGCGTCAGCGGCGCGGTGGTGGTCGAGCCACTCCACGCCGTCGACGTGCTGCCCGGCGACGCAGTCGACGTCGCCAGCGCCGACCTGCGCGCGCCTTCGCGACGTCCGGCAGCGCTGTCGGCCGCCGCGCTCGACCGTGTCGGGGTCACGGCCATCGCCACCGCCGCGCAGGTGACACCCACCGCTCCCGGCGGGCCAACGCCGGCCAGAGTCGCCCAGCAGTTGCGGCGCGTGCTCACCGCCACAGTGGCGCGGGCGTTGCCGGAGCCGGAGGCGACCCTCCTGCTCGGCGTGGCGTTCGGCATCCACGGCACCCTCCCCGGGTCGGTGCGCACCCCGCTACAGGATGCGGGCCTTATTCACATCGTGGCGGTCAGCGGGCTGAAGGTGGTGATGATCGCCGGGCTCGTCAACGGCCTGGCCCGGCGGCGGCGCTGGTCGCGTCGCCGTCGCACCGTCGCCACCCTGGGCGTGATCCTTCTGTACGTCGTGCTCAGCGGTGCCGGCGCCGCCGCCCTGCGCAGCAGCCTCATGGTGGGTGCCGGCCTGCTCCTCAGCCGCGACGGCCGCCGTCCTCACTCATTCGCGCTTCTCGGGCTGTGTGCGGCGTGTCTGCTGGCGGTCGATCCCGCGCTCGCCACCGACGTCGGTTTCCAGCTCTCCTTCCTGGGAACCGCCGGCATCCTCCTTCTCGGGGCGCCGATTGCCGCCCGCATTCCCGGACCGCGCCTGCTGGCGGAACCCTTTGCTCTCACCGTCGCCGCGCAACTGGCCACCGCGCCGGTGACGGCCGCCACCTTCGGCGTCCTGTCGCTGATCGGGCCGTTCGGCAACGCGATGGTGCTGCCTCTTCTCCCCCTGGTGATCACCGTTGGTGGGGCAGGGGCGCTTCTTGGCAGCGTGGTGCCGGCGCTGGGGTGGCTGCCACTGCAGGCGGGTGGGCTCCTCAGCGGCACCATCCTGGCTGTCGCCAGGGGCGCCGCCTCACTCCCCGGGTCGGCCCTTCACCTCCACCTCTGGCCGGCGGAGTGGACGGCCGTGGAACTGGCGGCGGCGGGGGCGGGCTGGCTGGTCTGGCGACGTCACGCGCGGCCGGCGCCGCTCGCTCGGTTCGTGCCGGCCCTGGCGGCCGCCCTGGTCGCAGCGTCGGCGACGACCGTCGCCGTCTCCAGCTTGGCCACAGAGCCGCTGCGGGTCACCGTGCTCGATGTCGGCAACGGCGCGGCGGTGCTCGTCCGCCCGCCCGGTGGCGGGGTGGCGCTCATCGACGGCGGCTCCGATGGCGCGGCGCTGCTGGCCGCGCTGGGCCGTGTCCTGTCCCCGCTCGATCGTCACCTCGACGCCGTGGTACTGACCGCCACTGACCGGGCCAGCTCGGCGGCCATCGCCAGCCTTCTCGGCCACTACGATGTGGGGACGCTGGTGGTCTCTCAGCCACTGCCCCCGGCGCTCGAGACGGTGGTCAGCTCGCTGGTGGGGACGGGAACCCGGGTGGTCGTGGCCGGGGCGTCCCCCTGGCGCTTCGGCGCCATCACCGGGCGCTGCGTCCCCACCGGTCCGGCGGCATCGGCGCCTTGCGTCGTGCAGCTGAGCGACGGGCGAGCCACCGTTCTGATCACGGCCAACCTCGCCCAGACGGCGCAGGACGAGCTCGCCAGCATGCTGGCCACAGAGCTGCGCTCCGACCTGCTGGTGGCGCCCACGTCCACCGCGCCGTCGAGCGCGCTGCTCGCCGCGGTTCGACCCGCCCGGGTGGCGGTGCCGGCCAAACGAAACCCGCCGGGGCTGAACGCGCTCGGGCTCGACGTCGCGGTCACCGGCAAGGACAGTGACATCGAGTACGACGCCGTGCCCGACGGAGGTTTCGCGCGCCCCGGCGGCTGAGCGGCGAGTCCCTTCACGTCTCCGTCTCGACGTCGTCATCGGCGCTGATCTGTACGTCGATGCTCTGGCCGGTGGTGATGGTGACCGGCCTCTCGAGGTGCCGGCCGCCGGGCAGCAACACGCGCAGCTCCCATGACCCGGCGAGCGGGTAGAAGCGGAATCGGCCGGACTCGTCGGTGCGCACCTCGGCTGTGAAGTCCCCCGAGGGGCCGATCAGCTGAACGTACGCACCTTCGACCGGTAGCTGCGCCGCGGTGACCCGGCCCTGCAGCCTCACCCCGAAGACGTTGTCTCGATGGGCACACCCACCAGCGAGCCGTACTCGGTCCACGAGCCGTCGTAGTTCCTCGCCTTCTCGATGCCGAGTAGCTCGTGCAGCACGAACCAGGTGTGCGATGAACGCTCGCCGATGCGGCAGTAGGCGATCGGCGCGTCATCGGCGCTCAGCTTGCCGGAGTCCAGGTAGAGCGCATGCAACTCGTCCGCCGAGCGAAAGGTGCCGTCCTCGTTGGCGGCGCGCGACCACGGAATGTTGACCGCGCCAGGGATGTGCCCGCTCCGTTGCGCCTGCTCCTGCGGCAGGTGGGCAGGGGCGGCGAGGGCACCGCTGTACTCCTCGGGTGAGCGCACATCGATCATGGGCGTCGTGCCGACGGCGGCGATGACCTCGTCACGCAGTGCTCGGATCGCTTGGTTGATCGGCTTTGCCTTGTAGGTAGTCGGAGTCGGGCTGGGCACGTCGGTGGCGAGGGGGCGCTGTTCCAGCTCCCACCTCTTGCGCCCACCGTTCATGAGGCGCACGTGGTCGTGGCCATACAGCTTGAAGTACCAGTACCCGTACGCCGCGAACCAGTTGTTGTTGCCGCCGTACAGCACCACCTCGGTGTTCTCGTCGATGCCGCGCGCGGCCATCAGCGCCTCGAACCCCTCCTGCGCGACGACGTCGCGAGAGTCCTGGCTCTGGAGCTCGTCGCGCCAGTTCAGCGGCAGCGCGCCCTGCAGATGACCACGCTCGTATGCGGCGGTGTCCTCGTCGACCTCGATGAGGTGGAGGTCCGCGCTGCCAAGGCGCGCAGCCACTTCGTCCGTCGAGATCAGGATGTTCGGTTTGGCATACTCCACGTCCAGCTCCTTCGTCGAGCGATCAGCCGTCTCACCCTAGCAGAGCGCCGAGGCCGAGCCCGGCGGACGTCCGGGCTTCGCCGCCGCACACAATTGTCCGGTGAGTGATGGTCCCGGACTCCTACTCGTCCACGGCGATGAGCCGCACCTCGTCGACGCCACAGTGGCGCGGTGGCGCGCTGCAGTGCACGCCGACGACATCGAGGTCATCGATGCGCCGGCGAGGCTCGAGCCGCTGATCGCCAGCCTCGTCGACGTGCCGCTCTTCGCGAGTGAACGGCATGTGCTGGTCCGTGACCTGCCCCAGCTGAGCGGTGCACGCCGGGGCACCGCCGGCGTCGACGAGCTGATCAGAGCGCTCGCGATGCGTTCTCGCACCACACAGGTTTGCTTCGCCATCCGCGCCACGGTGGCTGCCGGCAACCCGATCCTCGCGGCCATCCAGGCCAGCGGGGGCCAGGTGGTGCACCACCAGAAGCTGCGTCCCTCCGAGCGCCGCCAGTGGCTCGACACCGAGGTGAGGTCGCGCGGCCTGCGACTGCCGCCGGGTGGCACGGATCTCCTGCTTCGTTGCACCGCGGGTGACCTGGGCGCGATCGGCGGGGAGCTCGACAAGATCGCCGCCCACGGCGAACGCATCTCCACCGAGCAGTTGGAGCGCCTGGTGGCCGGCACGGAGCAGCTCGAGCTCTACAGGGTGTTGGATCTGCTCGCCGGACCGCAGCCCGCGGCGGGCGCCGCGCTGCTCACCGACCTCATCGCCGAGGGCCGCTCGACCCAGTACCTTCTCTCGATCCTCGCCGGGCAGATCCGCGACCTGCTCATGGTTCACGCGCTCCTACTGCGCGGACCACGCGGCACCGCGGCGCTGGCGTCGGCGATGCGCATTCCCGCCTGGCGGGCCGAGCGCGTGGTGCGCACCGCGCAGGCCATCCCCGCGGTGCTGGCGACGCGCTGGATGCACGAGTTGCAGCGGATCGACGCCGGCATGAAGGCGGGGGAGATCGACGACGCGGCCGCCCTGAGGCATTGGGGTCTGGCTGCCGCCGGCTCGCTCGCCGAGCGCCGCGAACGCCGCACCGCATGACCGCCGTCTCGCGAGTCACAGGGTCGCGTCGACCTCTGTGAGCCCAAGCGTCAGGCCGATGCCGGGAATCCGCGCACCCGCCACAGCGGCGTGAGGCGGATGGCCAGGCAACCGAGCGTTCCCAGCAGCGCCGTGATCCAAAGCGTCGCCGGGGCGCCGATCGCCGCCGCTAGCAGACCGCCGAGGAGGTTGCCGAGCGGCCATGCGCCCCAGAAGAAGGTGCGAAACACAGAGCTCATGCGCCCCTGCAGTCGCGTGGGTGTGAGCGACTGACGCAGCGTCACTTGCGCAATGTCGCCGGCCACTCCGACCGCGCCGCTGAGAAACAGCACTGGGAACATCACGGCAGCCGGCGACACGAACATTGCCAGCGGCACCAGGCCGATGACGGCGCTCGCGAAGCCGCTGGCGAGAGAGATGGTGCGACCCACGCCCAGCGTCTCGATGACGCGCGAGCCGACGAAGGACCCCATCATGGCGCCGACCCCGAGTGACGCCAGCATCGCGCCGAGCAGACCCGGGCTGATGTGCAGGCGATCGTACGCAAAGATGTACAGGGGCGCCTCATACGCGTGCGAGAAAACTCCGGCGGCCGTCAGGCACAGAAGCTGAGCACGAAGCGCCGGGATCCCGAATACGTGGCGCAGTCCCTCGCCGACCTCGGCGAAGAGGCGGCGTGGTGGGGCGGCCTCAGCCGGACGAGGCTCGGACTGTCGGATCGACAGGAGCGCGACCGTCGAGACAGCGAATGAGAACGCATCGACGAGCACCGCGCGTGCCGCGCCCACGGCCTGCACGAGCACGCCACCGAGCCCCGGGCCGATCGTCAGGGCCGCCGACCACGTCACCTGCAGGCGGCTGTTGGCCTCGAGCATCCGGTCGGCGCCAACAAGCCCCGGAACGTACGCCATGTACGAGACATCGAAGAAGACGGTGAAGACGCCCATCCCGGCCGCCGCCACGAAGAGCTCCCACAGTCGTAGCTCCCCGATGGCTGAGAGCACCGGGATTGCGGCGAGGATCAGCAGGCGCGCGACGTTGCTGCCGATCATCACCCGGCGGCGGCGCACGCGGTCGACGAGCGCCCCCGCGAACAGAGCCACGACCGGGAACGGCACCCGCTCCGCTGCGACCATCAGCCCGACCGCAGCCGGGCCCGCGTGAAAGGCAAAGATGGCCAGCGTGGGCAGAGCCAGGGTGGTGACCGCGCTGCCGATCTCGCTTACCGTCTGCCCGGCCCAGAGCAGAGCGAAGTCCCGCTGGCGCCAGACCGCCCGCCTCACCGCGGCAAGGCAGGCAAAGGGCGCCGGTCGCGGTGCGGGCCGGCTACTTCTTCTTGGGCTGGGCAGCCGCGCCCGAGCCTGCCGCCGCAGTCTTCGGCACGGAGGTCGCCTTGGCCGGCGACTTCGCCGCCGCCTTGGGGGCCTTGACCGGGGCCTTGGCCGCGGGCCTCTTGGCCGCCGTCGTGGCCCGTCCCCGTCCCTTGGCTCCTCCGGCTGCCGCTGCGCGCAGCTCGGTGGCATGCTCGCCACCCTCCGACGCCGCCCGGATCAGGCGCGCCGCCATGGCGGTGAGCCGCGACTTGCGGCGGTTCACGTTGTTGCGGTGGAGGATGCCCTTCTCGGCCGCACGGTCGAGGGCGCGCACCGCGGCCTTGAGCTGCTCCTCGACGTCGACGGTGTTGCCGGGTTCGAGGCTGAGCAGCGACTGGCGCGCCTTGCCGACGTAGGTGCGCACCGAGGACCGCACTCCGCGATTGCGGA
>NZ_JAEKNS010000012.1:0-2332 GCF_016464765.1 Candidatus Aeolococcus gillhamiae
GTCCTCCCCCTCGACAGCCGGGAGCGGCTGGCCGTCCTCGCCGACGCGCGGCGCGGCGGTCTGGCCAGCACCGCGGCGGCGCCGCTGCGGCTTGCCCGGGCTGACGATGTCGAGCGCGCTGAGCCAGCCCCCGGTGGAGCGAGCTGCCTCGACGAGCTCGCCATACATCGACTCCTCGCCCGCCCGCAGGGTGGCGCTGTCACCGATGCACGCGACCAGGTGCTTGGCGCGCGAGATGGCCACGTTGAGGCGGTTGGGCACGCGCAGGAAGCCGATGCGGCCGCGCTCGTTGGAGCGCACCAGCGAGATGACCACCATGTCCTCCTCGCGGCCTTCGAAGGAGTCGACAGTGTCGATCTTCACCGGGCGCTTGAAGCGGCGCCGCCCGAGCGCCTGGCGGAGTCGCTCCACCTGCTCGGCGTACATGGCGATCACCGCCATGCTCATGTCGCGCGGGGCGCGTTCGTCGAGGAGGCGCACCACCTGCGCCGCGACGCGCACCTCGGCCTCGTTGCGCAGCGCGCCACCGGGTCCGCGGCGCTCGCGCACGCCGCGCATGCCCTCGGTGTCGACGAAGTGCAGCGCCACCGGGAACGGCGTGCGCGTGATGTACGAGTAGGCCTGCACCTCGGGCGCGTCCTGGAGCTGGCCGTCGTAGCTCGCCGCCGACACGTAGGCGGCGATGTCCGGGTGCATGCGGTGCTGGATGGTCAGCAGGCAGCGCGCCGACTCAGGCAGGCGACCCTCCCACGCCAGCTCGAAAAGGCTTCTGTTGACAAGGGTTTCCAGGGCCTCGTCGCTCTCGACGATGCCGTACAGCGCGTCGTCCTCGACCGGCGGCAGCTGCTTGTGGTCACCAACCAGCGCCAGCGCCGAGCCGAGGCGCAACGCGGGGAGCGCCTCGTCGACGCGCGCCTTGTTGGCCTCGTCGAGGATGACGATGTCGAAGTTCATGTCGGTGATCGCCGACGTCGCCGCGGTGGCGCAGGTGGCGAAGTAGCAGTTGGCCTCGAGGAGCCGCGGGTCGTCCTCGTCGTCGCAGCGGAAGCGTTCCACGGTGGGATGCACCCGCTCGGCGCGGGCCACGCGCACAGCGCGCATCCCCGGCGTGCCGGCGAGCCGCTCGAGCGCGTTGTCGACGGCGAGGTTGCTATGCGACGTCACCAGGATGCGCTCGTCGGGGTTGGCCGCCAGGCGGCGCTTGATGGCCTCGACGATGACCGTCGTCTTGCCAGTTCCCGGCGGCCCCTGGATGAACACCGCCTCGCCGGCAGCGAGGGCGCCCAGTAGCGCCACGGCGCGATCCTGCGGCGGGTTGGCCATCATCCCCTCGGTCAACCAGTCGTGGGTGTGCTCCTGCTCGGCGTAGAGCGGGGCGGTGACCCGTTCCGGCGTGACCATGAGCTGGGCGAGCAGGCCGACCCCGAAGTCGCGGGTGGCGATGGCGGCGAGGACGCTGCGCTTGGCCTGGTACAGGGCCTTGTTGAACGACGGCGTGATCGTGCCCTCGCTGCCGGCGTGCTCGAACGTCCGGCAGGTCACCTCGACGGTGTGGCGGTGGTGGTCGATGCGCGACACGCGCCCGACAAAGTTGGGCTCGTCCTCCGGTTCGACGAGCACCGCCGCATCCGGGGTGAGGTTGATCTGCTCGCCCTCGGGCACGGTGAACTCCACCTTGCCCACCTCAGGCTGGCGGCGGTCGGCGTCGGTGAACTCGTGGCCGCACGACGGACAGCGCTCGTGGTCGGCGGGGCGCCACAGAGCCCGGCAGCGCTTGCAGCGCCAGTACTCCTTGGCCGCGCTGAAGTGGGTGCGCTGGGTGGCGGCGCGCTGGCGCTCGGCCTTCTCGAGGCTGTCAACGAGCTTGAGAGCGGCGTACAGCTCCGCCGACTTCGCCGCCGCGGCACTCGCCTCCTTCCAGTCGAGCAGGCGGTGGGTGTCGCTGGCCACACCGTTGGCGGAGGTGACGATCGGCGTGCGGGCGGTGACTGTGAGGACTTTGCTGCCGTCGGGGTGGTCCATCGCCGGGCGCATCGACAGCACCCGCAGGGCGAGATGGTCGGGGTCGTGGTCCGGCGACTCCTGGGGCACGCACTCCAGGGTGAGGTCGGGGAGGGCGACACGCAGCTGGGGCGGCTCCTCGTCCCCGAACGACACCGTGAGGTGGCCCACCTCGCTGATCCTCTGGGCAAAGAGGTCACGCGGGTCGGCGTCCTTCGCATCCCCGTCCGCGAGCGTGGTGAGCACCACCATGGCGTCACTGCCGTCGGGCACGATGAGATGGAGACGGTCGAGAGCGAGGTCCGGGGATATCAGTCGGACGGTCAAACCT
>NZ_JAEKNS010000006.1:0-4425 GCF_016464765.1 Candidatus Aeolococcus gillhamiae
GACGCCACCGGCCACCAGCTGCTGTTCCGCTTCGTGGCCGCTGCCTACGAGCGGCGCAGCCTCGGCGTTGGGAGCCACAGGCCGTTCGACCAGTGGGGCACCTTCCTCCCGGAGCACACCACCGCCGTCTCGCTCCTCGACCGCCTCTTGCATCACGCCGTGGTGGTTGTCACCGAGGGCGAGTCGTTCCGCATGAAGGAGGCAAAGTCGCGAGGAGGTGGCCGCTCACCAAAGACTTGAGACAGCCGACGTCATGGCCAGGGGCGCGGATTTCTGCTTGGCCACAAGTGCGGACTTCTGGATGGCCATTGACACCGGACGCCGATGTTCGAATCCTCCATGACTGCCCTAATCCAGCACCTTCGAACGAGGAGTGGATGGATACGATCCGCGCGCTCCTGGCTAGCTTGGATGCCTCAAATTAGCCAAAAGGACCAAAGCGACTCGGGCGAAACGCCGACCCAGCGCGCCGACGACCCGGCACCTCCCGCGCGCTGACCAGCGCACTTCCATCTGAGCAACTGCTCATATACTGGGGCGGATGGAACGGGCGGTCGCGATCGATGCGGAGGCAGTGGCAGAAGCCCGAGCGGCGCTGCCGCCCCCAGAGATCCTCGATCGCGTGGTGCAGGCGCTGGAGACCCTCGGTGATCCCACTCGCGCCAGGCTCCTGTACGCGCTGATCCGCCGCCCTCTGTGCGTGCGTGACCTCGCCCTGACCGTTGGCGTGAGCGAATCCGCGGTCTCGCATCAGCTGCGCATGCTACGCGACCGGCGGCTGGTCACAGCCGTCCGCCGCACCGGCAACGAGATCGAGTACCGACTCGACGACCACCACGTCGCGGCCCTGTTCCGGGAGGCGGAGTACCACGCCGACCACGTACTGCGCGACCTTCCCGATCACCCCTATGCCCCACCCGAGCCGTGATGAACGCTGCCAGGACCGTGGACCGCGTCGCAGGCGCCCTGAGCGAGGCGGAGGAGAGCGCACACCGCCGCGCCGCCAACCGGGCTGTCGGTGTGTCCGCTGCCGGTCTCGCCGCCACCGGCGGCATCGAGCTCGCCCTGGCCATCTTCACCGGCTCGGTGGCACTCCTCGGCGATGCTCTGCACAACCTCTCGGACGTCTCGACGTCCTTCGTCGTTTTCTTCGGATTCCGAGTGTCCAAGCGTCGGCCGTCCGCGCGGTACGGATACGGCTACGAGCGCGCGGAGGACATCGCCGGTCTGGGGGTCGCGCTGGTGATCTTCGCGAGCGCGATCTTCGCCGCGTATGTCAGCTACCAGAAGTTCGTGTCAGGGGCCGGCACCGCGCACCTCACCGTCGCCATGGTCGCGGCGGTCATCGGCATGATCGGCAACCTCGGCGTCGCCCAGTACAAGCGTGTCGTGGCACGCCGCATTCAGTCGGTCACGATGCAGGCTGAGGCGACGCATTCGTGGTTGGACACGTTGTCCTCGCTGGGCGCTCTTGTCGGTCTCATCGGGGTCAGCCTCGGTTTCAGGTGGGCCGACCCGGTGGCGGGCTTTGCCGTGACCCTCTTCATCCTCCACGTCGCGTACGAGGTGACGAGCGAGATCGTGCATCACCTCATGGACGGCGTCGATCCTGATCACGTCGAGGCGGCGCGCAGATCTATCACCGCGTTGCCCGGCATCCAGTCGGCCACCGTGCGGGGTCGCTGGATGGGGCGATCGCTGGTCGTCGAGGTGGAGGGCACCCTGGACGGAGGCACAGCCCTCCACGCTGCTCAGAAGCGGACCGCAGAGGTGGAGCGGGCCGTTTTTGCGGCGGTGCCGGAGGCCCGCCGGGTGACCTGGATACCCCGCTGCCCCGACGGAACGGGCCTCGCGGAATGACTTCGATACCCCCGGATCCGGTGACCGTCGGCACCCAAGTGCGCGCAGATTCGGCCGAGCACGGCGCGCACGAGCAGCACGACCATCACCACGACGAGCACGAGCATGCGCATGGTCGCTGGGGATGGGTCTCGTCGCTGTTCCGCACGCACAGCCACGACGCTGCCGAGTCCGTGGACTCCGCGCTCGAGTCCAGCGCAGGCGGCATCCGGGCGGTGAAGATCAGTCTCGTCGCGCTCGGCGTCACCGCGATCGCACAGGCGGTCATCGTGGTGCTGACCGGCTCCGTCGCGCTCCTCGCCGACAGCATTCACAACTTCTCCGACGCACTGACGGCAATTCCACTGTGGATCGCCTTCGCGCTGGGTCGCCGCGCCGCGACCCGCCGCTACACGTACGGCTACGGGCGCGCCGAGGACCTCGCCGGCGTGTTCATCGTCGCGATGATTGCGCTCTCGTCCGTCGTCGCCGGGTATGCGTCCGTGCTCCGCCTCATACACCCGCAGGCGGTCACCCACCTCGGCGTGGTCATCGTCGCCGGGCTGATCGGCTTCATCGGAAACGAGCTGGTGGCGGTCTTTCGGATCCGCGTGGGTCGACGCATCGGCTCGGCAGCGCTGGTCGCCGATGGGCTCCACGCCCGTACTGACGGGTTCACCTCACTGGCGGTGGTGGCGGGAGCGGTTGGCGTGCTTCTCGGATTCCCCCTGGCCGATCCGGTCGTCGGACTGCTGATCACGATCGCCATCCTGTTCGTCCTTCGTAGTGCTGCAGTAGACATCTACCGACGGCTCATGGACGCTGTCGCGCCGGACCTTGTCAGCGCCGCCGAACTCAGCCTGCGTTCGACACCGGGTGTCCACGGCGTCGAGGACCTGCGGCTGCGCTGGATCGGTCACCGCATCCGCGCGGAGACGGGCATCGTCGTCGACGCTGGGCTGAATCTCGTCGATGCGCACGCCATTGCGGACGCGGCGCATCATCGTCTTCTGCACGACGTCCCGAGGCTGGATGACGTCACCGTCCACGTCAACCCCAGCGGTAGTCATGGCGAGGATCATCACACCCTCACAGCGCATCATCGGCGGCCGTGAACGGGGCTGAACGCTGCCCCTGCTGCGACCCTTTCACGGTTATTGGCAGGGCGATCGTCCAACCGGCGGTCAGCATGGCGATCGCTCAACATCCTCGTCTGACTCGAACCGACTCATCCTGCTCTGTCGCGCGTCCAGGCGTAAGTCCCCGGCGCTTCGGCCCGGATCAATTCGGGGGGCGCAATCCGGCCAGAGTGACCGCGACGAGCCGACGGACCGCGGCTTTGGAGGGCAGGCTGCTGGCCGCGGTGAGGGCGTGCAGGCAGTAGCTGGCGAGCTCGTCGGGCGCGACATCGTTCCGGAGGTCGCCGTTTTCTGCGCCCTCCGTCAGGAGACCTCGGATGAGGGCGTGAACCTGGTGCTGCGCATGGCCCACGTGCTGATCTCGATGCAGGAATGCCGCGAGTTCGGTGTCTCGGTGTCCGCGGGATTCGTGGGCGATGAGTGCGAAGGCCTCGAGCACAGCGTGCAGGCGCTCGCTGGCGCCGCCGGCCTGGTCTCGGGCTTCGGCGAGCTGTTCGAGGTGCGCAGCGATCTGACGCTCATGCCAGGCCAGCAGGATCGATTCAACGTCTGAGAAGTACTTGTAGAGCGTCGCGCGTCCGATGCCGGTCTCCTCGGCGATCTGCGACATCGTTACCGAGAGGAGGCCGTGCGCACCTACCAGCGCCGCGGTCGTGTCCAGGATCGCGAGGCGGACGTCCCGGCGGTGCGCCTCGATGGTCTCGTTCCACAGCCTCGGCATCGCCGCAGTATACGGGACGTCCGGCGCTACGTCAGTATGACTTGGCAGCGACATACTGTCTCGATCACTCTTTGCACGATGCGGTTAAGCCTTGACGACCAACGTGCGAGGGAGGAGACGCAGATGCCTGAGTTGCCCCGCCGTCCCAACCCCGACAACGACAGGGACGCGACGGCGGAGCGTGCATCGACCACCGGCAGGCCACGCTGGGTGGCCGTGGTCGGGATCGGCGTCGCGGCTGCGGTGGTCGTGCTGGTAGTCGTCCTGCACGTCACCGGCGTCATCGGCCCCGGTAGCCATTGAGGGAGTACGCGTAATGGAGTACGCGAGCTGCGAACGCTTCGGACGGCGCCGGCGCCTGCCGAGCCGCAGGGCAGGACCGTTGGTGTGAGCGGATGATCGAGGCAATCGGACTCAGCAAACGCTACGGCCGCACGGTGGCTGTTGATGACCTGTCGTTCACCGTCCCACCGGGTCAGGTGACCGGCTTCCTCGGCCCGAACGGGGCGGGGAAGTCCACGACCATGCGAATGATCCTCGGCCTCGACGCGCCGACCTCGGGTACCGTGACCGTCAACGGGAGGGCGTACGCCGACTACCGACGGCCGCTCTTCGAGGTCGGCGCCCTGCTCGACGCCAAGGCGATGCACGGTGGGCGGAGCGCCTCCAACCACCTCCTCTGTCTCGCGCTCAGCAACGGGATCGGCCGAGCCCGAGTCAGCCAGG
>NZ_JAEKNS010000097.1:0-27623 GCF_016464765.1 Candidatus Aeolococcus gillhamiae
ATCTTCGTGGGGGCCGTCATGGTGGCCGCTCTCGCACTGCTCGCCGACTGGGCGCTTTCACTGGTGGAGCGCATCGTTGTCCCACGACGGATCAGCACGTAATGGAGAGGAAGTCACGATGAACCGGAAAGCAATTGCAGCGATGTTGCTGGTAGTTCCCGGCGCTGTCAGCGCCTGCGGCGGTGGAAGCACACCCAGCAACAGCAACGGAGGGAGTGGGCCGGCCACCTCGTCGATCAAGGTCTGCATCCTGTCGGAGTTCAGGACCAGGGCAGACGGTCTGCCCGGGCTCGCCAAGACCTACAACGCCGCGTTCAGCAAGCCAACCTATGTCGACATCGGCAACACGGCCGAGAAGAGCATCGGCAATGGACAATGCACGGCCGGAGAGGTGTTCACCACCGACTCGGGCATCCAGGCCAACAAGCTGTACGTTCTGAAGGACGACAAGAACCTCTTCCCACCTGACAACGTCGGCCTGGTGGTGCGTCAGACCGTGCTGCAGAAGTACCCGGCGATCGCCAACCTGATGGCCCCGGTCGCTGCCAAGCTCGACACCAACACCATGGTCTCCCTCAACGCCCAGGTCGAGATCCAGAACATGAAGGTCTCCGACGTGGCCCAGGCATGGTTGACCCAGAACGGCTTCCTCGCCTCCAGCTTCAGCGGTGGCGGCGGCACCAACGGCTCGGGCAGCGGCTGCCCCGCCGCATCCGGATCCTCCGGCGGAGGAGCCCACGTGAGCATCGGCAGCAAGGGCTTCGCCGAAGAGCAGCTGCTGGCGACCATGACCAAGCTGGTGCTCGAGGCCCACGGCTTCACAGTCGACTACACCTTCCAGGCCAAGGACAAGGCGGTGGGCCAGGCGCTGCAGGGCGGCACCATCGACATGCTCTGGCAGTACACAGGTACGGAGTTGACTGACTATCTCGGGCTGGCCGCGGGATCCTTCCCCAATGGCCTCGACGAGGCCTTCACCTTCGTCGCCCAGAAGGATGCGGCCAACGGGCTCTGCTGGACGGCCGAGACCAAGTTCACCGACACCAACGGGATCGCCATCAAGGCCACCGATGCAGCCACCTTCGGGGACACTCTCTCGAAGTTCGGCGACTACCTGGCCTCGCACTAGCCTCCCGAGCACCAGCGCAGTGGCGGCGGGGGTGAGCCCGTGGCTTCGCCCTCGCCGCCGCAATCGTCGGCTGATTGTTTGGAGCGCCGGTCGGCGGGAAGACGTTCGCTGCCTATACTCCGCCGCCATGGCCGGCGCGCGCAGCGGCAAGCAGATCGCCTCCAAGAGCGAGGACTTCGACCGCTGGTATGTCGACGTGGTCCGCCGCGCCGAGCTTGCGGACTACGCGCCGGTCAAGGGCTGCATGGTGATTCGCCCCTACGGCTACGCCCTCTGGGAGCGGACGCGTGACGCCCTGGACGCGATGATCAAGCGCACCGGCCACGAGAACATGTATTTCCCGCTGCTGATCCCGGAGAGCTACCTGGCCAAGGAGGCTGAGCACGTCGAGGGATTCGCACCTGAGGTGTTCTGGGTGACCCAGGGCGGCACCAGGCAGCTGGAGGAGCGCCTGGCGATCCGGCCCACCAGCGAGACCATCATCTGCTCGATGTACGCGGACTGGATCCACTCCTGGCGTGATCTTCCTGTGCTCATCAACCAGTGGTGCAACGTCGCCCGGTGGGAGAAGCGCACCCGACTGTTCCTGCGCACCGCCGAGTTCCTCTGGCAGGAGGGGCACACCTTCCACGCCACCGACGAGGAGGCCGCGGCCGAGGTCGACACCATGCTCGACTGCTATCGCGAGCTCGCCGAGGAGTGGCTCGCCATGCCCGTCATCAAGGGCCGCAAGACCGAGTCCGAGAAGTTCGCCGGCGCCCGCTACACGTTGAGCATCGAGGCGATGATGTCCGACGGGTGGGCTCTACAGGCGGGCACATCGCACCATCTCGCCCAGAACTTCACAACCGCCTACGGCATCAGGTACAGCGACCGTGACAACGCCCTCCAGCATCCCTTCCAGACGTCGTGGGGGCTGTCGACCAGGATCATCGGCGGCCTGATCATGGCTCACGGTGATGAGGCCGGCCTGGTCATCCCCCCACGCGTGGCGCCGATCCAGGTGGTGGTGGTGCCGATCACGCGCAGCGATGACGATGAGGCTGCCCGCATCGACGAGGCGTGCTCGCGCATCGAACGCGAGGTTCCCGCCGACGTCCGGGTGCGCGTCGACAGGCGCGAGGCGATGCGCCCAGGTGAGAAGTTCGCCCACTGGGAGCTGCGCGGCGTGCCCGTGCGGATCACCGTCGGCGCCAAGGATCTGGTGGAGGGCAACGTGACCCTGGTACGTCGATTCGACGGCGAGCAGACGGTGGTGCCGCTTGAGGGTCTCGGGGCGCGGCTGCAGTCGTTGCTCGACGAGGTCCAGCTGGCCATGCGCGCGCGGGCGCAGGGGCTGCTCGACCAGCGAAGTGTCGACGTGCAGACGCTCGACGACCTGGTCGCGGCATTCACCGAGCAGCCTGTGTTTGCCAGCGGGCCCTTCTGCAACCGGGCGGAATGCGAGCAGGCGGTCAAGGCATCAGTGCATGCCCTCACCATTCGCAATCTCCGCTCGGACCGCAGCTCCGACGGCGCGCCCTGCGTGGCCTGCCGGGAGCCCGCGGAGTTCGTGGCCCTGATGGCTCGAGCCTACTGATCACCGCCGCGACCAGCGAGCTGCCTGCGCTGCCGCCGGTGTGACAGCTCGCGGCACATTGGAATCCCCGTTCGCGGGTACCATGGTCAAGGAGATGGCGATCGACGAGCTCCTCTCCAAGACGGCGTACCTTCGCGAGGAGGAACGCGAGGTTCTGCAGCGCGCCTATGACCTCGCGGTGCGTGCCCACGACGGGCAGGCGCGACTCAGCGGGGAGCCGTACGTCACCCACCCGCTGGCGGTTGCCGGGATCCTCGCCGACCTCGGGCTGGATGCGGACACGCTGGTCGCGGCGCTGTTGCACGACACCGTCGAGGACACCGATGTCAGCCGCGAGCAGCTCAGCGAGGAGTTCGGCGGCCACGTGGCCAAGCTGGTCGACGGGGTCACCAAGCTCGGCAAGATCCACGTGCACACGCGCGAGCAGGCCCAGGCGGAGAACATCCGCAAGATGCTGGTGGCCATGGCCGAGGACATCCGGGTGGTGCTCATCAAGCTCGGTGACCGGCTCCACAACATGCGCACCGTCGGCGCCCACACCGAGGAACGGCGGCTGCGCATCTCACGAGAGACCCTGGATATCTATGCCCCGCTGGCGCACCGATTGGGGATCTGGCAGATCAAGGGGGAGCTCGAGGACCTTGCCTTCGCCCAGCTCGACCCCGACAACTATCACGCCGTCGCCGCCAAGCTCAACAAGGTGGCGCAGGAGCGCGGCACCTTCATCAGGGACATCACCGAGATCCTCGAGCGTGAGTTCGAGCGGCTCGGGATCACCGCTGAGATCTCGGGCCGCCCCAAGCACATCTTCAGCATCCACGACAAGATGGAACGCTCCCACAAGGAGTTCGATGAGATCTACGACCTGATCGCGCTGCGCATCCTGGTGGAGAACATCAAGGACTGCTACGGCGCCCTGGGCACCGTCCACTCGCTGTGGAAGCCGATCCCCGGCCGCTTCAAGGACTACATCGCCATGCCCAAGGGCAACGGCTACCAGTCGCTGCACACCACTGTCGTGTCGCACACCGGCGAGCCGATGGAGGTGCAGATTCGCACCGACGAGATGCACAGCACCGCCGAGTACGGCATTGCCGCGCACTGGCACTACAAGGAGGGTGCGCAGCAGACCCGGTTCGACGAGCGCTACGGCTGGCTCCGCCTGCTGATGGACTGGCAGAAGGAGGTCCTCGACGCCGAGGCCTTCGTCGACACCGTCAAGGTGGACATCTTCCAGGACGAGGTCTTCGTCTTCACGCCCAAGGGCGATGTGCGCTCGCTGCCGATGGGCAGCACGCCGGTCGACTTCGCCTACCGCATCCACACCGACGTCGGCCATCACTGCATCGGAGCCAAGGTCAACAGCCGCATGGTGCCCCTGGACTACCGTCTCCAGAACGGCGACATCGTCGACGTGCTCACCACCAAGGGCGCCCATGCGCCGAGCCGCGACTGGTTGAACTTCGTCAAGACCAGCAGCGCCCGCGAGAAGATCCGCAGCTGGTTCAAGAAGGAACGCCGCGAGGAGAACGTCCAGAAGGGCCGCGAGCAGCTGGACAAGGAGTTCCGCCGGCTCCGGCAGCACGCGCTGAGCTCCCTCAAGGAGGATCGCCTGCTCGAGCTTGCCGAGGATTTCAAGTTCACGACGATCGACGACTTCCTCGCCGCCGTCGGCTACGGTGATGTCAGCGCCCGTGGCGTCGTGCTCCGGTTCAGCGACCGCGAGTCGCCCGAGGCCAGTGAGGCGACGGTGCTGGGGATCCCCCTCACCAGCCATGCTGCCGCGGTCAGCGGGCACGTCCGCGTGCACGGCATGACCGACATGCTCACCACCCTGGCGCAGTGCTGCAAGCCGGTGGCCGGGGACAGTATTCGCGGCTACATCACCCGGGGCAAGGGCGTCACCGTGCATCGCGACGACTGCGCCAATGTGCGCAACGCGGCCGACCCGGATCGAATCGTCGAGGTG
Organism: Candidatus Aeolococcus gillhamiae; assembly: GCF_016464765.1. Taxonomy (NCBI): domain Bacteria; kingdom Bacillati; phylum Candidatus Dormiibacterota; class Candidatus Dormibacteria; order Candidatus Aeolococcales; family Candidatus Aeolococcaceae; genus Candidatus Aeolococcus; species Candidatus Aeolococcus gillhamiae. The sequence goes on from NZ_JAEKNS010000097.1 coordinate 4,678, forward strand.
GAGTGGGAGCGCGGCAACCTGCAGGTGTACCCGGTCAACATCAAGATCGAGGCCTGGGATCGCACCGGGCTGCTGCGTGACATCGCGGCGGTCATCGCCGAATCCAAGATCAATCTCTCCGGCGCTGACGTGCAGGTCTACGACGACCGCACGGCGGTGATCTCCACCATCGTCGAGATCGCCAACCTCACCCAGCTGAGCAGGCTGCTCGAGCGGCTGGAGGGGGTGCGCGACGTCCACACTGTTGCCCGGGAAGCCGTCTGACGGGAGGTCGACGGCAAGACGGCATGGACGACGGGCCCCAACGACGGGTCCTAGAAGAGGCACCGTCCCCGGAGCGATGTCTTCCGCCGCCCCCGGTACACTCGGGCGGCTATGACGCCGATCGCTCCGCCACGTGGAACCAAGGACCTGCTCCCTGACGAGGCGCCGGCGTGGGAGTGGCTGCACCGGGCGCACGCGGCGGTTGCGGCGCGGTTCGGGTATCAGCTGATCGACACGCCGATCTTCGAGTCCACCGAGCTGTTCGCTCGTGGTGTGGGCAGTGGGACCGACATCGTCGACAAGGAGATGTACACCTTCACCGATCGGGGTGGGCGTTCGGTGACGCTGCGCCCAGAAGGGACCGCGCCGGTGGTCAGGGCGGTGCTCGGCGCCCACCTCGACCAGCGCTGGCGCCCGGTGCGCGTGCATTACGCGATGCCGATGTTCAGGTATGACCGTCCCCAGGCTGGGCGGCTGCGCCAACACGCTCAGGTGGGCGTCGAGGTGATCGGCGAGCGCGATCCCGGCTGTGACGCTGAGGTCATCGAGGTGGCGTGGCGGTTCATCGCCGACCTCGGGATCGACGGTGTCAGCCTCCAGCTCAACACGCTCGGCGACAAGGACGACCGGCTTGGCTACCGACAGTCGCTGCTGGCGTACTACACGCCTCTGCGCGACTCGCTGTGCGAGGACTGCCGCCGCCGCCTCGACGTGAACCCGCTACGGCTTCTCGATTGCAAGAAGGACGCGCACCACGTCGAGAACGCGCCCCTGCTCGGCGACCACCTCAGCGCGCCCAGCCGCGAGCATTTCGCCGCAGTGACAGGGCACCTCGGCGATGCGGAGATCCCCTTCACCCACAACCAGCGGCTGGTGCGCGGGCTCGACTACTACGCACACACCGCATTCGAGTTCTGGCACACCTCGCTGGCCGGCGCCCAGAACGCGCTCGGCGGGGGCGGCCGCTACGACGGCCTCGCCGAGCAGCTGGGGTTCGCGCCGACCCCTGGTGTGGGACATGCGCTCGGCGTCGAGCGGCTGTTGACGGTGGCTGTCGACCAGGGGATCGCTCCGCGCGCAGGACCGCCTGCGCAGGTGGTGATCTGCACAGTCGGCGAGGAATCAGCAGCGACAGCCCGCACGCTCGCCCGACAACTGCGCGACCGGACCTCGGTGGTCAGCGACGTCAGCGACCGGCGCCTCGACAGGAAGTTGCGTGATGCCGGTCGCTCGGACGCCACGCTGGCGTTGCTCGTCGGTATGGACGAGGGCCTGGTGTTGCGCAACCTGCGCACCCGCCAGCAACAGGTCACCACCTCCGACCGCGTGCTCGACGCGGTATCGGCGGAGCTGTTGGCGGCGGCGCAGGACCCGCGCACATGACAGTCGAGCGCACCGGCTGTGGCCTCCCGCGCGCCGCCGACGCCGGCGAGACGATGACCATCTTTGGCTGGGTGGATCGACGGCGCGACCACGGCGGCCTGATCTTCCTCGACCTGCGCGACCACACGGGCATCCTGCAGGTGGTCATCAACCCGCAGACGGCGGCTGCGGCACACCAGGCCGCACACGCGGTTCGGCTCGAGTACGTGCTCCGAGTGCGCGGCCAGCTGCGCACCCGCGACCCGCACAACGTCAACCCGCGCCGCGACACCGGTGAGGTGGAGATGTACGCGGACGAATGCCAGGTGCTGTCGATCGCCAGGACACCGCCATTCCCGATCAATGAGGACACCGAGGTGGAGGAGGCGCTGCGCCTGCGTCATCGCTACCTCGACCTGCGCAGGCCACGCCTGCAGCGCAACCTGCGCAGCCGGGCGCGTTTCATATCCCATCTGCGCTCGGTCATGGGCGAGATGGGCTTCACCGAGATCGAGACCCCGATGATGATCCGCGCCACCCCCGAGGGGGCCCGCGACTACCTGGTGCCCAGCCGGCTGCAACCCGGGAGCTTCTACGCCCTCCCTCAATCGCCTCAGCTCTACAAGCAGCTGTGCATGGTGGCGGGCCTCGACAGGTACTTCCAGATCGCCCGCTGCATGCGCGACGAGGATCTTCGCGCCGATCGCCAGCCGGAGTTCACCCAGCTCGATATCGAGATGTCGTTCGTCGACGAGGAGGACGTCTTCGCCGTCCTCGAACGCGCCATCTCCTCGGCCTGGTCGGCGAGTGGCTTCCGCGGAACCATCGTCACCCCGTTCCCGCGGCTGACCTGGCACCAGGCGATGGATCGCTACGGTGTCGACAAGCCCGACGTGCGCTTTGGCATGGAGCTTCGCGACCTGACCGACGCCGTACGCGGCAGCAGCTTCCGCGTCTTCGCCGACGCCGTGGCCGGCGGAGGTGTGGTCAAGGGAATCGCCGTCCCCGGGGGCGCCGACCTCAGCCGCAGCGACATCGAGGGCAGGCTCACCGAGGTGGTGCGCACCTTCAGGGCGCGCGGCCTCGCCTACCTCTGGCACCGCCAGGACGGCTGGCAGGGCGGGATCGCCAAGTTCTTCAGCGAGGCGGAGCTGGCCGCCATCGGTGAGATCGCCGGCGCGGCTGTGGGTGATGCGGTCCTGATGGTCGCTGACCGCCCCCCGGTGGTGGCCGCGTCGCTGGGCGCGCTGCGCAACCAGCTCGCCCGGGAGCGAGCGATGGCCGACCCGGAAAAGATGGCGATGATCTGGGTCACCGAGTTCCCGATGTTCGAGCGTGACCAGGAGACCGGTGAGGTGACCCCGCTGCACCACCCCTTCACCATGCTCCACGCCGACGACGTGGACCTGCTCGAGAGCGAGCCCCTGCGGATCAGGTCGCGTGCCTACGACATCGTGCTCAACGGTCGCGAGCTGGGCAGCGGCAGCATCCGGATCACCGATCCGGCGATCCAGGAACGCGTCTTCGCAGTCATGGGCATCGACGCGCAGACCGCGGAGGGAAAGTTCGGATTCCTGCTCGAGGCGTTCCAGTACGGTGTCCCCCCGCACGGCGGTTTCGCGGCGGGAATCGAGCGCCTGGTCATGGAGGGGCTCGGCGAGGAGAACATTCGCGATGTCCTCGCCTTCCCGAAGAACCAGCAGGCGCAGGAGCCGATGACCGGCGCGCCCGCCCCGGTGGACGTGGCCCAGCTCGCCGAGCTCGGCCTGACCGTGAGCCCGACGCCCCCGGCAACACAAACGTGACAAGTCCGCGAGGGTTGATCCCGGCAGCTGTGCGGTAGGATCGCACGCGGCACCCGGCTGGTCGCTGCCGTCTCACCATGCGGCTGGACCAACATCAAACGCATCGGGAACCTCAGATCGCTCGCCGGACCCCGGGCCTCCGCGTCGTGCGAGGGGAGGGGGGAAGGCGACGTGCGGGATCCCACCTGGTTACTCGGGCTCAGTCCCCGGGAGGGCGCGGCCGGCGGGTGCTAGTTCTTTAGGCTGCTGCCCGTGAGCCCGGGCATCATCCTTGCCGTGCTGATCGCCGCCATCGGAGCTCAGCTGACCAGGCTGGTCTTCCCCGGCCGCGGCAATTACGTCGTCGCCCTCGTCTGCGCCGGGGTGGGACTGCTCGGCGCCGAGCTGGTCGCCCTGGGCGGTCACGGGGGCCCCTCGCTGGGCAGTGTTCACCCGATCGCGGACGTGGTCGGCATCGCCATCGCCGAGGCGGGCGGCCTGGTCCTCGCCGCCCCCCGCCGTCTGGGTCGTCGATAATCCCGCCAGACCACCACATGGAGCGCCGTCCTGCGCCTTCCGCTTCCTCGCTGCTCGCCGCCGCCGCCCTGGCCGGCGCGATCGTCTACTGGCGTGCCAATGATCGGCAGCGCTCGCGCAAGCTGGCCGAGGACATTGACGCGGGCATCGCCGAGGGACGCCAGGCAGCGGGGGAGCTGCTGCATGAATCTGCCGACGACAGTCGAACCGTTTGACCAACGCTGACAAGGGGTATTTCACAAGCAGGATGACACGGACCACGTCTGAGCTTCGTCTGCCCGCCGATCCCGCGTACATCGTCGTCGCCAAGCGCGCCGCCTCGGCCTTCGCCGCGGTGGCGGGGTTCGACGTCGAGGCTGTGCACGACCTGACCATCGCCGTCGCCCAGGCCTGCGAGAACGCCATCTCCTGCGCCGATCGTGCGGGTGGGCTGGGGGTGGGCCAGATCCGTCTCACCTTCGCCGTCGAGGGCGCGCGCCTCGAGGTCCAGGTGCAGAGCAGCTGCACTCGCCAGGCGCTCGCCGACGCGGCGGCCGCACAACGGCAGCAGGCGGCCAAGGCGGTCGAGCGGGAGCAGCAGGAGGTGGCCGCCGCCACCGACCTGGCGCTGCGGCTCATGGGGCTGTTCGTCGACGACCACAGCTATCGGGTCGACGAGCGCACCGGTGGTCTGCGGGTCCGGCTGACGAAATACAGAGCTTCGTGAGCTCGGTGCCCCGCGACGACGGGGCGACGGGAGCGCAGCCGGCCCGGACGATCCCCAAGCCCGCGCCGAGCGAGCGTCGCGACCTCGTACGCCGGCTGCTCCAGGAGTACCGCGACACCCGCGAAGTCGCCATCCGCGATCAGCTGGTCGAGCTGAACTCGGACCTCGTTCACTTCATCGCGCGTCGCTTCGCCAACCGCGGCGAGCCGCTCGAGGACATCGAGCAGGTCGGCTTCCTTGGCCTCATCCACGCCATCGAGCGCTTCGACCCCTCGCTCGGCAACGAGTTCAGCACGTTCGCGACCCCGACGATCATGGGCGAGATTCGCCGCTACTTCCGCGACCGCTCCTGGGCGGTGCGGGTGCCCCGCCGCCTCCAGGAGAACCTGCTGCGCGTCAACGCGGCCGCCCAGCAGCTCACCGGCGAGCTGGGACGCTCCCCGAGCATCAACGAGATCGGTGAGCGCGTCGGCCTCGAACCGGAGGACGTGCTCGCCGCGCTCGAGGTCTCGCCGGCACAGCACACCGTCTCGCTGGAGGCGGCCCCTGCAGGCCGCGCCGACGAGGCCATCACCCTCGGGGATCGGCTGGGCCTCGAGGACAGCAACCTCGACCGGGTGGAGATGCGCTCCCTGCTCGAGCAGGCGATGGCCCACCTCAACCCGCGCGAGCGCGAGATCATGGCGCTGCGCTTCGTGGAGGAGCTGCCTCAGACCGAGGTCGCCAGGCGCCTCGGCATCTCCCAGATGCACGTCTCGAGGCTGCAACGCGCGGCCGTCGAGCACCTCCGTCGCGAGATGGGGGACGTGGCTCTCGTCTGATCGGCTGAACGGGCGCTGCAGCGGTGAGCGGCTACAATTGCGCCGATTCCGCGCAGTCATCGGCTCGCGCCCGCGGGCCCCACATTGGACGGGCGTTTGCGCACCAACGAGATCCGGGAACGCTTTCTCAGCTACTTCGAACACCACGGACACCATCGTCTGGCGAGCGCCTCGCTGATCACCCACGACGATCCGTCCCTGCTGTTCACCGTGGCCGGGATGGTGCCGCTCAAGCCGTACATCACCGGCGAGGTGCCCCCGCCGAACCCGCTCCTGGCGTCGTGCCAGAAGTGCTTCCGCGGCCAGGGGTTGAGCACCGACGACATCGCCGCGGTCGGCGATTCGAGCCACCACACCTTCTTCGAGATGCTCGGCAACTGGTCCATCGGGGGGTACTTCAAAGAGGGCGCGATCAGCCTCGCTTGGGAGCTGCTCACTGTGGATTTCGCGCTCGATGGCGATCGGCTGTGGCCCAGCATCTACCCGGAGGACAGTGAGTCCGAGCGCTTCTGGCGTCAGGTCGGCGTGCCCGCGGAGCGGATCGCGCGCTTCACCGACAACTGGTGGCAGGCCGGCCCAACCGGTCCGTGCGGGTACGACAGCGAGATCTACTGGGACTGGGGCGGCCCCTGCTCGTGCCGGCGCGCCGACTGCCGACCCGACGACGAGTGCGGCGGTGACCGCTGGGTGGAGATCTGGAACCTGGTGCTCATGGAGTTCAACCAGGACGAGACCGGCGGACGGACCCCGCTGCCCAAGAAGACCGTCGACACGGGCATGGGCCTCGAACGGATGGCGACCGTGCTGCAGGATGTCCGCAGCGACTACGAGATCGACATCTTCACGGGCATCGTGGCCTCCTTCGCGCAGCGCGCTGCCGATGCGGCGCCTCCAGCGGAGCGGACCACCAGCCTGCGCGTGCTCGCTGACCATGTCCGCGCTGCGACCTTCCTCATCGCCGCCGGCGTCCTTCCCGCCACCGAGGCCCGCGGCTACGTCCTGCGCAGGGTCATCCGGCGCGCGTCCATCCACGGGCGGCGGGTGGGATTGCGCGGAGGCCTGGCCCCGAGCGTCGCGGCCGTCGTCGAGGCGATGGGCGACGCCTACCCGGAGATCGTGGTGAACCGCGCCCTGGTGGAGAACACTCTGCGCAGTGAGGAGGAGGCATTCGCGCGCACGCTCGATGCCGGTGCCGACCGGCTCGCCGGGTTGCTCGATTCCGGCTCCGGAACGATCCCCGGCGAGGAGGCGTTCCGGCTCCATGACACCTTCGGGTTTCCCATCGAGCTGACCGTGGAGATGGCCGCTGAACGCGGGGTCGACGTCGACCGAACCGGGTTCGAGGCCGCCATGGCGGAGCAGCGGGCGCGCAGCAAGGCGGCGCGGGTGCGCGTCGGCTTCGAGGGTGGCCCGCAGCTGCCCGACACAGTGTTCGTCGGCTACGACGTCCTCGAGACACCCGCCGCGGTGCTTCGCATCGGCGGGGAGGAAGCCCACGAGCTGCTCCCCGCAGGAGCCGAGGACGGGGTCATCCTCGACCGCAGCCCGTTCTACGCGGAGGCCGGCGGCCAGGTGGGTGACACAGGCGACCTGCTGTTCGACGGCGGCCGCGCCCGCGTCCTCGACACGACGCGCGCGGGCACGGCGCGCGTCCACACCGTCCGGGTGGAGGAGGGGACGCTCGCCACCGGTGTCACGGTCCGCGCCGTCGTCGACGCCGAGCGCCGCGCCCAGGTCGCCCGCCACCACAGCGCGACGCACTTCCTCAACCAGGCGCTGCGCGAGGTGCTCGGCAGCGGCGTGGTGCAACGCGGCTCCTTCGTCGGTCCCGACCACACCACCTTCGATTTCTCTTTCAGCCGCGGCCTCACCCCCGACGAGCTGCACGACATCGAGGCGCGGGTCAACCACCACGTCCGCGCCGACCTGCAGCGCAGCGTGGACGTGATGTCTCTCCCCGCGGCGCGGGCCAGCGGGGCGATCGCGCTTCTCGACGAGAAGTACACGGAGAAGGTGCGGGTCGTCGACTTCGGCGGCTGGTCGCGCGAGCTCTGCGGCGGCACCCACGTGAATCGCTCCGGTGAGGTCGGCGCGGCCATCATCGTCTCGGAGAGCAGCATCGGCCAGGGGGTGCGCCGCATCGAGATGGTCGTCGGCGCGGCTGCCGAACGCCGCTGGCGTGAAACCTCAAACTCCCTGGTGGCCACGGCGCGCGAGCTGCGCGCACGTCCCAGCGAGGTGCCCCAGCGGGTCGCGATCCTGCAGGAGCAGCTCAAGACCACGCGCAAGGAGCTCGAGCGGGCCAAGCGCAGAATGGTGTCGCCGTTGGGGCATGGGGGCACGGACGGAGCCTCGGGGCAACCCACCATCCGGACGTTCGGCGACCTGCGCTACGCGGACTGGCTCGTCGACGCAGACGCCGACGCCACCACGATCGTCGACGTCACGGACAGGCTCTTCGCCGAGCAGCTCGACGCCGACGGCGTTGCCGCCGTCCTCGGCCCCACGATGTTCGCAGTGAAGGTCGGTCGGACGGCGCAGCAAGCTGGGGTGAAGGCCGGTGACCTGGTGCGCAGCGCTGCCGAGGTGATGGGCGGCCGCGGCGGAGGTCGGCCTGACTTTGCGCAGGGTGCGGTCAAGGACGCGGCCAAGCGCGACGAGGCGCTCACGCTGATCAGGAACACGGTTCGCGAAGCGGGTGGCAGGAGCTGATGAGCAAGCGCAAGTTCTCGCTGCTGCGCCGCCGCGCCGAGTTCAACACGCACTACACCGTGCTCGACATCGGCACCGAGTTCGTCAAGGCGCTTGTGATCAAGCGCGAGGACGACAAGGGGATCGTCATCGGCGCCTCAAGGATCCGCCAGCGGCTCACCGACATGCAAGGCGGCGCGGTGGCCGACATCCAGTCGGTCATCGACAACTGCGACCGCGCGCTCACCGAAGCAGAGGACATGTGCGAGGTGGTGCCCGGGCAGGCGGTCATGGGCATCGCCGGCGAACAGGTGCGTGGCTTCAGCACCACCATGACCATGCCGCGGCCGCAGCCACAAGCACGGATCACCCAGGCCGACCTCGCCGCCGCGCTGCAGGCCGTGCAGCGACGCGCGCTCAAGGAGGCGGTGCGGCAGATGTCGCACGAGCTCGGGGTTGCGGAGGTCAACGTCAAACTGGTGCACAGCACCATCACCTCGGTGCGCATCGACGGCTACGCGGTGAGCAACCCCGTCGACTTCCAGGGCAACGTCGTCGACATCACCGTCTTCAACACCTTCGCGCCCCTCCACCACATCGGCGCGCTGCAGACGATCGCCCAAGAGCTCGACCTCGAGGTGGTGGCCACGGTCGCCGAGCCGTACGCGCTGGCACGCGGCTGCAACACCGAGGACATCGAGGCGCGCGGCGCGATCTTCATCGACGTCGGCGGCGGCACCACCGACGTGGCATTGGTTCGCAACGGCGGCATCGAGGCCACGCGCATGTTCGCGCTCGGCGGCCGCTCGTTCACCAAGAGGCTGGCCGGGGAGTTGCAGATCTCGATGGGCGAGGCGGAGCGCTACAAGCTCTCGCATGGTGAGGGCCGGCTCGCCCCCGAGCAGCGCGCCCTGGCTCGCCAGGCGCTCACCCCGACCGCCGAGGTGCTCGCCCAGGGCGTGGCGCTGACGCTCGAGGAGCTCGCCGGCGGTGAGTCGCTGCCGACCACCATCTGCCTGGCGGGCGGCGGAGCCTCTTTGCCGGAGGTGGCCGAACAACTCGGCCAGATGGACTGGGCGGAAAGCCTTCCTATGCCGCACGCGCCGTCCGTCCGGGTGCTCAGTCCTGATGACGTGCTGCGCGTCTTCGACAGCACCGGGCTTTTGGTGGGGAGCCAGGACGTCACGCCCATGGGGCTGGCCCACCACGCCATCTCGCTGGAGGACGAGGCCGACCAGCCCCTCGGCGGCCTGATGCGACGCGTCCTCAAGACCATGAAGGTGTAGCGGTGCCCCAGGTCATATACACCGAGCCGGGCGATGAGATCGTCGACCTCGTCGAGCGGGTGCGCAACGCACCGGACGCCGACGTCGCCCTGGTGCTCAACCCTGGGACCACCGGCCTGCAGACGCCCCTCAACGTGCGCCTGCTCCGTCAGCTGGGCACCCGCGCCGGCAAGAACGTGTCGGTGATCAGCGGCGATCCGTACATCCAGGAGCTGTCCCGGGTCGGCGGCCTGCCGACGTACGCGTCCGTCCCCGCCTTCGAACGCGGCATCCAGACCATCCGGCCGCACCGCGCCGACGGTCCGACGGACGCCGCCGGGGCGGGCGCCGGAGCCGGCCTGCTGTTCGCGCCGCCGGGAGGACCGCCTCCTCCTCCGCCGGCGCGCACCGCCGCGGGCATGGGCGCCGCAGCGGCGGCTCGAAGCCCCTTAGCGGGGCGGCGCCGGCCGTTGTATTTCGTGGCGGCCGGCCTGGTGATCCTCGGCCTCATCCTGCTCCTCGTCGTGGCCCCCTCTGCGAAGATCACCATCACCCTGACGGGAACACCGCTGACCGCCAACCCCACCATCCAGGGCAGCCCCGACCCGACCAACGGCAGCCAGCCCGACCATATCGTCACCTCGGTGGTGACCAGCGACCAGTCGTCGCAGTTCACCGCCACGCCCAGCGGCAAGCAGCAGGTGCCGGCGGCCGCGGCCAACGCCGTCCTGGTGTTCTCGACCACCCTGCCCCAGGGCACGCAGTTCGACGTGCCCAAGAGCACCGAGTTCGACACCCAGGACGCCGCGCCCATCCGTTTCTACGCGACCCAGGACACGCAGGTGTGCATCGGCCCGAACGGCACCACCCCGGCGAACTGCCCGGCGGGGGTGACCCCGAACAACTCCGTGCCCGTCCAGGACGGCACCGCGGAGGCCAAGGGCAACGTGGGCGCCAACACGATCACCAAGTGGCCGCAGAACCCGTGCCCCGCGCCGCCCCGACCGCCGTTCTTCCCGGGTTGCACGGCAACCGACCTCAGCGAGACCAATCCCAACCCTGCCACCGGCGGCGCCGACGCCAAGACCAACACGGTGGCCAGCCAGAGTGACGTGAGCGGCTGGACGCAGCAGTCGGCGGCCGCCCAGCAGACCCTGACCGGCCAGGTCAACCAGGACATGCAGAACAAGGCCGGCGGCAAGACGCTCGCCAAGGACCCGGGCGGCAACGGCGTGACCGTGGCCTGCGCGGCGACGCCGCCGCTGCCCGCCGTCAACGCCGTGTTCGGGACAGCACAGATCACCGTCGCGTGCCACGGCAAGGCTGCCGCGTACAACCCGACCGACGTCACCGCCGCCGCCAAGGCCGACCTGCAGCAGCAGGTTGCCCAGGGTGACACGCTCGCCACCGACGCCATCAACTGCACCAAGACCGCGGTCACCCAGGCCGCCGACGACGGCACCGTGGTGCTCAGCGTGCAGTGCACCAGCTTCTCGCGGCCGGCGATCGACATTGGCGCGCTCAAGGGCCAGCTCACCGGCCACAGCCCCGGCGACGCGCGCAGCATCATTGAGCACCGTCTCAACCACGTGAAGAACGTCACCGTGTCGCAGTCACCGATCCCCTTCTTCTGGCTGCCCTTCTTCGCCAGCCGGATCGAGATCGACGAGTCCACTGGTCCGTGATCACGCCTGCGCTGGGGGTCGACGTGGGCACGGTGCGTGTCGGCCTGGCCGGCAGCGATGAGACCGGTGTCATCGCCACCCCGCTCCGCACCGTGCCGCGCCAACCCGCCGCCCGGCTGTGGCGCGAGGTGAGGGAGGTGGTCGAGGAGAGGCTGCCGGCGTGCATCGTGGTCGGTCTGCCGCGCCGGCTCGACGGCAGCGAGGGCGAGTCGGCGGCCGACGCTCGTGCGGTGGCCGACCAGCTGCACAAGCGGACCGGGCTGCCGGTGGAGATGTGGGACGAGCGCTTCACCACCGCCGCCGCCGAGCGCAGTCTCATCGCCGCGGGGCAGCGTCGCGCCCAGCGGCGGCGCTCGGTCGACGCTGTGGCCGCGACCCTGCTTCTGCAGAGCTGGCTGGACTATCGCGCCAACACACTCCTACGGCGGTGAGGCGCGGCCAGCACGGACGCAGCGGCCGCGTCTTCGCGATCGTCGCCGTCCTCGTCCTCCTCGTGGTCATCGTGGGCGGCACGCTGCTGTACGGACGCAGCCAGCTGGACCCCCCGGCGGCAACCGCCGGCGCCCCGGTGACCATCACCGTGCATAGTGGCGAGACGCTCGATCCTCTTGTCGCCGACCTCGCCGCCCACGGCTTGATCCGCAGCACCTTCTGGTTCGGCTGGTTCGCGCGCCTGCAAGGCCTCGAGCCGCGCCTGGTGGCGGGCAACTTCGTCCTCGACGACGCCATGAGCTCCAGCTACATCGTGCAACGTCTCGAGGGCGCGCCCCAAGTCGGCACGCACCACTTACTGCTCACCGAGGGACTGACCGCAGGACAGATGGCTGCTCGAGTCGCGGCCGCCGGCATCGGCATCAGCGCCGACCAGTACCTCGCGGAGGTGCGCACCGGCACGTTCAGCGAGCCGTTCCTCGTCGGGCGCCCGGCGGGGGCCTCGCTGGAGGGGTTCCTGTTTCCCGACACGTATGCGATTCCCGACCACTCCACCGCGCACGACATCGTGCAGATGCAGCTCGCCGACTTCGCCAACAAGGCGATGCCTCTACTGCAGGGGCTCTCGCCGCAGCAGCTGTACTCCACCCTTACGGTGGCGTCGATCGCCGAGCGCGAGGCCAAGTTCGACGCCGACCGGCCGCTCGTCGCGGGGGTGGTCGACGACCGCCTCGCCAACGGCCAGCTGTTGCAGCTCGATTCCACCGTGACGTACGGCCTCGGTCTCAGCGGTGGCGCGCTCACAGCCAAACAGCTGGCCACGGACACGCCGTACAACACGTACATCCATGCCGGGCTGCCGCCGACGCCGATCAGCAATCCGGGGGTGAGCAGCATCACCGCTGCCGCCCACCCTGCGACGACGCCATATCTCTTCTTCATCTCCGACTGCAGCGGTCATAACCACTACAGCGTCACCGAGCTGCAGCACGAGCAGCAGATCCAGCAGTACCTCGGCAAGCCGTGCTGAGCGACGACGACTTCCCGCTCTGCCTCATCGGCGAGAGCATCGCCTCATCGCCCAGCCGGGCCATGCAGGAGGCCGCGCTTCGCGCCAGCGGCCGCCCTGGCACGTACGAGCTCGTCAGCGTCGCGCCGCCGCAGCTTCCAGGCGTGTTGCACGAGCTGCGCTCCGGACGCTGGCGCGGCGCCAACGTCACCGCTCCGTACAAGCTGGCGCTGGCGGCGGCGTGCGACGAGCTGGAGGGTGACGCCCAGCTCACCGGTGCCGTCAACACCCTGACGGTGACGTCCGACAGTCGCCTGCTCGGCGCCAACACGGACGCCGCCGGTTTTGAGCTGGCGTTGAGCGCGCACGGGTTGTGGCCGGTGGCCGGCAGCCGGGCGCTCGTGGTCGGCGCCGGTGGCGCGGCTGCTGCGATCGTACTGGCGCTGACACGCGTGCCCGTGGAGCGCACCACTGTTGTGGCTCGGCGCATCAACGCGGCACGCGCGCTCATCGACACGCTCGCGGCCGCCGGCGTCACCGCCGACATCGCCGTCGGACTGTGGGATGAGGACTATCTCGAGCGCCTCATCGCAACGGCCGACATCGTCGTCAACGCGACCTCCGCCGGCCTGTCCGACATGCCGTTCACTCCCGCGCGCCTGCAGGCGTCGTGTACGGTCGCCGACGTGCGCTACCGCCCGCGTCCCGTCGACGTCGTGGCGGCGGCCGCGGAGGTGGGGCTGCGCAGCTGCGACGGCGTCGACATGCTGCTCCACCAGGGCATGTTGAGCTTCCGGCGCTGGACCGGTGACGACGACGTCCCCTACGCCGCTGCGCGGCGCGCGCTCGAGGAGGAGCTGGGCCCGTGAGCGCCGCCGCGGCAGCGGTCGCCGCTCCCGTGGGTGCCGTCGTGGGGCTCGGTGCCGGCTGGTTGTCGGTGATCCTCGAGAAGGTCGAGCGGCTCGAGGCGGAGGACCGGGAGGACCGCGACGCCTACGAGCGTGACGTGGCCGCCGCGACGCTCTCGGCCGCCGAGGCGGGGGAGGCGCCGCCGCGCGCCGAGCCGTGGCCCGAGGAACGCTACAGCTGGTCGTGGCTGGAGTGGGTCCTCTCTCCGATCCTCGGGGCGGTCGGGTTCGCCGCCTTTGCCGCCCACGAGCCCCTCGGCAAGGACCTGGCCATCCACCTTCTCTGGGTCGCCGTCTTCGTGCAGATCGTTGGGTTCGACCTCAAGCACCGCCTGATCCTCAACCGGGTCACCTACCCAGCCATCGTGCTGGCGGGCGCCCTGTCACCGATCTCGCCGGGGCTCGATCTCTGGCGGTCGCTCGGCGGGGGCGTCGCCATCGGCCTGTTCTTCCTCGTCCAGAACGTGGTGTCGCGCGGTGGCATCGGGCTCGGCGACGCCAAGCTGGGCGCGCTCGTCGGGGCCATCTGCGGCCTGGGTCTCGACCTCCACCACATCGGGGCGGTCTATGCGGTGATCTACGCCATCTTCCTCGGCGGCGCGGTGGCGCTGCTCCTGCTGGTGCTGCGCATCCGCAGCCTCAAGGACCCCATCCCATACGGTCCATTCCTGTGCGTCGGGGGGAGCTTCATCCTCTTCTGGGGACCCTGAGCGCTCCGCAGGTGGGGCGAATGCGCCGCCCGAACCTAGAATCGCCGGATGTTGAGGTTTCTCACCGCCGGCGAGTCGCACGGCCCGCAGCTCACCGTGATCCTCGACGGTGTGCCTGCGGGACTCGAGCTCGACGCCCCCCGCGACCTCGAGCCCGACCTGCGCCGACGGCAGGGCGGCCACGGCCGCGGCAAGCGCCAGCAGATCGAGAGTGACGTGGCGGAGATCAGCGCCGGGGTGCGCGGCGGGGTGACGCTGGGCTCGCCGATCTCGCTGACCATCCGCAACCGCGACTGGGACAATTGGAGCGGCCCCATGCAGGTGGAGGCCGAGGGCTTCACCCGCAAGGCGGTGACCCGCGTTCGGCCCGGCCACGCCGATCTCGCCGGCATGCTCAAGTACAATCTCGATGACGCTCGCGACGTGCTCGAACGAGCGTCGGCGCGCGAGACCGCGGCCCGCGTCGCCGCGGGTGCCGTGGCCAAGGCGCTGCTGCGCGTTGCCGGCACGACGTTGAGCTCGCATGTGGTGCGTATCGGCGAGGTGGTGGCCGCGGACGACGCCGGTGCCTCCGCTGCCGCCGTCGAGTCGTCGCCGGTGCGCTGCGCGGACCCTGAGGCGAGCGCGCGCATGGTCGAGGCCATCGACGTCGCCCGCGCGGCCGGCGACACCCTCGGTGGCACCGCCATGGTCACCGCTCACCACGTTGTGGCCGGGCTTGGCAGTTACGCACAATGGGATCGGCGGCTGGACGGCCGCATCGCCCAGGCGATGTGCAGCATTCCGTCAGTCAAGGGCGTCGAGCTCGGTGCTGCGCTGCAGGCGGCCTCGAGCATGGGCTCGGCGGTGCACGATCGGCCGGCGTGGTCGAGCGAGCGCGGCTTCTACCACCTCAACAACCGTCAGGGCGGCCTCGCCGGCGGCGTCAGCAATGGCGAGGACGTGTGGGCACGCGTGCACTTCAAGCCCATCTCCACGCTGCTGACACCGCTGCGCAGCGTCGACGTGCGCACCGGCGAGGAGGTCAACGCCCACTACGAACGCAGTGACATCTGCGTGGTGCCGGCGGGGGCTGTCGTCGCCGAGGCGATGCTCGCGCTGGTCCTTGCTGAGGCGATGCTCGAGAAGTTCGGCGGCGACTCCGTGGATGAGCTTCTGCGCAACCTCGACGGCTATCGCGCCACCCTGGGGCGGCTGCGGTGACCGAGCTGGGCCACGTCGTGCTGGTCGGCCTGCCGGGGTGTGGCAAGAGCACGGTCGCGCCGCTGCTGGCGCAGCGCCTCGGCCGCGCCTTCTTCGACACCGACGCCGACGTCGAAGCCCGCCTCGGGATGAGCTGCGCGCGCGTGTTCGCCGAGCTCGGCGAGCCACGCTTCCGCGCCGAGGAACGCAGGTCGGCAGAGGCGGCGCTGGGGTCGGCGCAGCCACTGGTGATCGCCGCCGGCGGCGGCCTCATCGCGCAGCACGGCGCCATCGACGTGCTGGCCCGCCGCGCCACCGTGATCTGCCTGGACGCCGCCGACGCCGAGCTTGTCGCCCGGGTCGGTGCTCAGGCTGAGGGCCGCCCCCGTCTCGGGGACTCCCCGGGCACGGCGCTGCCCCATCTCCGCGCCATGCGAGCGGGTGCCCATGCCCTGGCGCAACTCCACGTGCCGACGGAAGGCCGCATCCCCGAGCAGGTCGCCGAGGCGATCGCCATGGCGCTGACAGGTGCTGTCCGCGTCGGCACGGCCCGCCCCTACTTGGTCCGCGTCGGCACCGGCATCCTCGAGGACGTCGCCGGTCACGTCCCCCACGGCACACGCCGCGTGGCCCTGGTCGCCGACGAAGCGGTGGCGGCGGTGGCGGAGACGGTGGCGGTGCAGCTCCGCCGTCAGGGCCTGTCGGCCACCGTCTTCGCGGTGCGGGGCGGCGAGCACGCCAAGCAATGGAGTACGGCGGGCGCTCTGCTCGAGCAGTGCAGCGACGCCGGGCTGGACCGCGACGACTGCATCATCGCCGTGGGTGGCGGCAGCGTCGGCGACGTCGCCGGACTGGTGGCCGCCACCTACCTGCGCGGCATCGCCTGGGTGGTGGTGCCGACCACGCTGCTGGCCATGGTCGACAGCGCGGTGGGCGGGAAGACCGCGGTGAACCTGCATCGCGGCAAGAACCTCGCCGGCGTGTTCTGGCAGCCGCGCGCAGTGCTGTGCGATCCCGACGTGCTCGCCGGCCTCGGCGATCGCAGCTTCCGTTCCGCGTTCGCCGAGATCGTGAAATCCTCTATGGTCGGCGACGGTCACCTCGCCGAGGTCGTGGATCGGCGGCTTCCCGCAGCCCTGGGGCGTGACCGCGAGGCGCTGACCGAGCTGATCCGCGCCTGCTGCGCGCTCAAGGCCGAGGTCGTCGCCGGTGACGAGCGCGAGTCGGGCAGGCGTGCGATCCTCAACTACGGACACACGGTGGGACATGCGGTGGAGGCTCTGACGGGACTCGGTGCCGGCCTCGACCACGGCGAGGCGGTGGCCTTCGGCATGCGCGTCGCCGGCGCGCTCAGCGTGGTCGAGGCGGCGTGTCCCGCCGCCGACGTGCGTCACCAGGATGAGATCCTCGACGCCTGCGGGCTCTCCCAGCGACCTCGGCTCGTGGCCGCTGACATCGCCGACCAGCTGGGTGTCGACAAGAAGGCACGGGGCGGGGTGGCACGGTGGGTGCTGCTGCGCGGCCGCGGCGAGCCGGTGACCGGCATCGTGGTCGAGCCGGACGCCGTCCGTACCGCTCTCTCGCAGGCGCTGGCGGCATGAGGATCCTGGTGCTCAACGGACCGAACCTCGGCACCATCGGCCGTCGTCAGCCGGAGATCTACGGGCACGTCACCCTCGCGGAGATCCACGACCGCCTGCGCCGCGAGGCCGAGGCGCTCGACGTCGAGATGCGCTGGGAGCTGAGCAACCACGAGGGGGCACTCATCGACCTGATCGAGGAGGAGGACGGGCAGGCGGACGCCATCGTCATCAACCCCGGTGGCCTGGCTCACACGAGCGTGGTGCTCGCCGACGCCCTGCGCGGCTTCGATGGACCGGTGGTGGAGGTGCACCTCAGCAACATCCTGAGTCGCGAGGAGTACCGTCGTACCTCACACGTCGCCGCCGCTGCGACCGCGGTCATCACCGGCGCGGGCGCCGACGGCTACGTGATGGCGCTGCAGGCGGCGGCGCGCCTCGCCGCAGAGACGACCACGGAGAGACGACGATGATCAGCGCCGGGGAGCTGCGACCGGGAAACACGGTGGAGCGCCAGGGTGAGCTCCTGCAGGTCCTCGAGTTCGCCCACAACAAGCAGGGGCGCGGCACCGCGATCGTGCGCGCCAAGTTCAAGAACCTCCAGACCGGCGCGGTCACCGAGGAGACGTTCCGGCCCGAGGAGAAGTTCGGTCGCGCGCGCATCGAGCGCAGCGAGGCGCAGTACCTCTACCAGGACGGCGACGATTACGTGGTCATGGACACCACGACGTACGATCAGTTCCCGCTCACCCCCGCCCAGCTCGGCGACGCGCGCCGCTTCCTCAAGGAGAACGACAACCTCTTCCTGCTCACCTACGACGGAGCGGTTCTCGGCATCGACCTTCCCACGTCCGTCGAATTGGAGGTGACTCAGACAGATCCCGGCTTCAAGGGCGACACCGCCAACGCGGCCTTCAAGCCGGCGACGCTGGAGACCGGGCTGGCGGTGGACGTGCCCCTGTTCGTCAACGAGGGCGACCGCATCCGCGTCGACACGCGCACGGGCAAGTACGTGGAGAGGGTGTGATGAGCGAGATGGCCGAGACCATGGAGATCGGCGACGGTGGCCGCGAGTCGCTCGGCGTCACCAGGGTCGCCAACGACGTGGTGGCGTGGATCGCCGCGCTCACCGCGCTGCAGGTCGACGGCGTCCACGCCATGTACCGGCCGGGCGGCCAATCGATCGATCGCATCCTGCGTCGCCGCGTCGCCCATCGTGGGGCGCGCGTCGAGCTACGTGGCGAGGGCCTGCGCATCGATCTCTGGATCGTCATGGAGGCGGGCGCCAACGTGGCCGCGGTCGGAGCCGAGGTGCAGGGGGCCGTGGGGGACGCGATCCGGCGCATGCTCGGGTTGCCGCTCGCGGCGGTCAACGTCTTCGTCAGCGAGGTGGTCTTCACGTGACCACGCCCACCGGGGGTGGTCGCCGCCGGCGCGGGCGCGAACTGGCGCTCCGGGTGCTGTTCGAGCTCGAGGGCACCGACAAGGACGCCGGCGCGGCGCTCGCGTACCAGGCCGAGGAGGTGGGTGCCACCGCCGACGTCCGCGCCTTCGCGGGGCGGCTGGTGATGGGCTGCCTGGAGAATCGCGAGCGCATCGACACGGCGCTCAGCGCGGCCAGCCGGTGGTCGCTCGGTGACGTCGGCAAGGTGGAGCGGGCGGTGCTGCGGCTGGGGACGTACGAGCTGCTCGAGAGCGACGGCACCCCGGTGGCGGTCGTCGTCGATGAATCGTTGGAGCTGACCCGAGCCTACGCCGGTGACGACGCTGTGCAGTACGTCAACGGCGTGCTCGGACAGATCGCGCGGGAGCGGGTGTGAGCGCCGTCGCCTTCACCGTCACCGAGGTGACTACCCTGGTGGGCAACGCGCTGGCGGCGCGCCCGGAGCTCGAGGACGTGCTCGTCGAGGGCGAGATCAGCAACCTCACGCGGCCGGCGTCGGGGCACATCTATTTCACCCTCAAGGACCGTTCGTCGGCGCTGGGATGCGTGTGTTTCCGCACCAACGCGCTGCGCCTGGCGTTCGCGCCCGAGAACGGCATGACCGTGCTGGCGCATGGACAGGTGAGCGTCTACGCGCAACAGGGCAGGTACCAGCTGGTCGCCGATCGCCTCGAGCCCAGCGGGATCGGCGCGCTGGCACTGGCAGTCGAGCAGCGCAAGCGCGCGCTGGCCGCCGAGGGCCTGTTCGACCAGAGGCTCAAGCGATGCCTGCCCCTGCTGCCCGCGCGCGTGGCGGTGGTGACATCACGGACGGGGGCGGCGCTGCACGACGTGATCACCGTCCTCGGCAGGCGCGCGCCGTGCGTCGACGTGGTGTTCTCGTCCGCGACCGTGCAGGGTGACGGCGCGGCGGAGACGATCGTGTCGGCGCTGCGCCGGGCCGGCCGTGCGCGCGGTGTCGAGGTGGTGCTGCTGGTGCGCGGGGGCGGCTCGCTCGAGGACCTGATGGCCTTCAACGACGAGGCTGTGGCGCGCGCCATCCGTGCCTGTCCGGTGCCGGTCGTCTCCGGCGTGGGTCACGAGACCGACGTGACCATCGCCGACCTCGCGGCCGACCACAGGGCGGCGACCCCGTCGGCGGCGGCCGAGACCGTGGCCCCGAGTTGTGGCCAGCTCCGCGGAGAACTCGGCGCCCGCGACCACCGCCTGCGCACCGCGCTGCGCCGTGAGGTGACCCACAAACGCGCGCGCGCCCAGCGACGCTTCAGCCGTCTCGGCCAGCTCTCGCCAGGGGGCCGCGTGGCCCGGATGCGCCAGGACCTGAGCGCCTGTGACGTCCGCCTACGCGGGGCGCTGATCGCCGGCGTCAGCAGGCGGCAGCGCGACCTGGAGCGTGCGCGGGGCGCGCTCGAGCTGCATTCACCGTTTCGCGCGCTGCCCATCCATCGCGAACGCCTGGCGGCGCGGACCGCGCGGCTGGAGGGCGGGATCAAGAGTGCGGTGTCGTCGCGGCGCCGCCGGCTGGAGGGCGCCGACGGCCGGCTCGAGGCGCTCTCGCCGCTGCGGGTGATCGACCGCGGCTACTCGATCACCGTCGACGCGGCGACGGGCCGGGTGGTCACGACCGCTGCGGCGGTCGCGCCCGGCGCGGTGCTGCGCACCCGGCTCGCCCAGGGCAGCCTGGTGAGCGAGGTGCTGCCCGGCGGCGTCGAGGTCGCCGCGGATCGCGAACGAATGTACGATGGCGAGTCGGCACAGCGACACACCAACGAGGACGACGATGGCTGACGACCTCTCCGCCCTGAGCTACGAGGCCGCGCTCACCGAGCTCGACGAGATCATCACCCGCCTCGAGCGCGGCGACGTTGAGCTCGAAGCGGCGATCGCCGCGTACGAGCGGGGCGCCGCCCTGACGCGGCACTGCGCCCAGCTGCTCGACCGCACCGAGCAGACGATCACGCAGCTCGTGGTGGGTTCGGCGGGGGAGGTTGAGCGGCCCTTCCAGCCCCCGGTGGAGCGCATCGAACATGCCCCGGTCGCGCCGGCGGCGGCCACGGTGGAGCAGCGCCTCTTCGGCGAGCCGGCCCCGGCCGTGGCTCCGCGCGGCGTCCCCATCGACCCCGACGACATCCCCTTTTGAGCGCAGATACGCTGCTCTGTGTAGGATGCTCGCCATGACCACGCTGTCGCGATCCCGCCTCGACGACCTCCTCGTCGAGCGCGGCCTCGCGGACACCCAAGCCCGCGCCCAGGCACTGATCGCCGCCGGGCTGGTTGAGGTGGACGGGGTGCGCGCCGATAGTTCCGCACTGCCTGTTGCGCCGGACGCCGGGGTGCGTCTCACCGATCGGAGCCATCCGTGGGTGGGACGTGGCGGCCTCAAGCTCGACGCCGCGCTCGAGGCCTTCGACGTCGAGTGCCGAGGCCGTGTGTGCCTCGACGCCGGGGCCAGCACCGGGGGCTTCACCGATGTTCTCCTGCACCGCGGCGCCCACCTCGTGTACGCGGTCGACGTCGGCCACGGCCAGCTCCACCCCCGGCTCGGCGCCGACCCGCGCGTGCGCGTCCTCGACCGCACCAATGTCCGCAGCCTGGCGGCTCTCGACGGGCCAGCGCCGTCGCTGATCACCCTCGACCTCTCGTTCATCTCGCTGCGCGCCGTGCTGCCCAACCTCGCGCTGCTCGCCCCCGGCGCGGAGGTGGTGGCGCTCTTCAAGCCGCAGTTCGAGGTACCGCGCGAGGCGGTGGGGCGCGGCGGGATCGTCCGCGACGAGGCGGCAACTGCAACGGCGCTGAACGACTTCGTCGCCTGGGCTGCCGGCACCCTGGGGGCCGCGGTGGTGCACGACTCCGTCGAGGCCGGGGTGCGCGGTGCCAAGGGCAACCAGGAATGGCTGGTCCACCTCCGGTTGCCGGGGACAGCGGCGTGAAGGGCGAGATCGGCTTCCTGCTGCACCCCGGCGAGCAGCACGCCGTCCAGGGCGCCGAGGCCCGGGCCCGCGAGCTCGGCTACGGCGTCTGGGTCGAGGTCAGGGAGCCCGAGGCGACCCTGGCCGAGCACGCTGCCGACACGCGCCTCCTGGTGACCATCGGCGGCGACGGCACCTTCCTGTACGGCGCCCGGCTGGCGGCGCCGCACGGCATCCCGGTCATGGGCGTCAACCGCGGCCGCCTCGGCTTCCTCACCGACGTTGAGGTCGCCGAGCTGCCCACCGCGCTCGAGGCATTCGCCGCCGGGAACTGCCACACGCAGCGCAGGTCCATGCTCGAGGCAACCGTCCCCGGGGACGGGGACGCCGCGCCCTGGCAGACGCTGGCGCTCAACGAGGTGGCCGTGAAGTCGAGCGGGGTTGCCGTGGCCCGCATCCGGGTGGAGATGGACGGCGAGCTGCTCGGCGACTTCGATGCCGACGGCGTGGTGATCGCCACTGCCACCGGCTCGACAGCCTACGCGCTGAGTGCCGGCGGCCCGCCGATCGACCCGCGCGTCCGCGCCATCGTGGTGGTCCCGCTGGCGCCGCACGCGGTCATCTCCCGCGCGATCGTCCTCCCGGAGATGGTCACCCTGCGCGTCACCGTCGAACGCGGCCGGGTCATCGTGGCCGCCGACGGCATCTCGGAGATCCGCCTTCGCGACGGCGCGGAGATGATCATCCGGCCCGGCCCCGAGCTGGCCTTTGTCCGCTTCGACAGCTCGCCCTCGTTCCTACGCCGGCTGCGCGAGAAGGTGCGTTTCGGGTTGCCGCTGAAGGAGCTCGAGCGACCGGCGCTGCTGCGACCGGACGGCACCGAGGAGGGCCCCGCGGCCGCCGAGGCACGGCGGTGAGCCTGGTCGAGGTCCGCATCCATGGCCTCGCTGTCGTCGACGAAGCGCTGGTGCCGGTGGGGCGTGGATTCACGGCCCTGACCGGCGAGACCGGGTCGGGCAAGTCGGTGTGCATCACCGCGCTGCGTCTGGCGCTCGGCGATCGCGTCGACGGTGACCCGATCCGTCGCGACCGCGACACGGCCGGGGTGAGCGTCGTGTTCGACGACGTGCCGGCCTCGCTCCGCCACCGCCTCGGCGAGCTCGGGATCAGCGCCGACGAGCTGACCACGCTGTCCCGCGAAGTCAGCCGGGCCGGGCGCGGCTCGTGTCGCGTCAACGGCGCGCTCGTGTCCCAGGCGGTCCTGCGCGAGCTCGGTGAGATGCTCGCCGAGGTCACCCTCCAGGGCGCCAGCCACCGCCTGATGCAGCGCAGCCGGCAGCGCGACCTTCTCGACCTAGCCGCTGGCGCCACCGCCCTCCGCGACGAGCTCCGCCACGCGGTGGGGGAGTGGCGAGCCGCGGAGGCCACGCTCGAAGAGGTCCGCCGCCGCCACGCCGCCGGCGCGACCGAGGTGGACGCGGCGCGCCACCTGGTGGCGGAGCTGGGCTCCCTGGGGATGGTCCCCGGCGAGGACGAGCACCTCGCCGCGGAACGGCTGCGGCTGCGCAACGCCTCCGCTTTGGCCGCCGCCTCGACCGCCCTGCGCCGGGGCGCCGCCGGCGACGACGAAACCCCCGGCGCGGCCGACCTCCTCGCC